>CAZWWZ010000001.1:0-28694 GCA_964637795.1 uncultured Candidatus Saccharibacteria bacterium
CCCGAGTGGCCAGCCTGTCCGGAGGCGGAAGTTGCCCGTCATTATCAGATGAAAACTGATGCTCCGTTCTCATGGTTTGATGATAACCCTGTTTATTTTTTTCTATCTTATCACGCGAACTACCGCCTCGTCCACATTTCCCGAGGACGAGCCCGACTATTTTTGTTTTGCGGAGGCGGAAGGATAGGCACATAAGAATGCGCCGAATCGGTTCGCTCGTCGAAAATAAGAACTCATCCCGAGTTTTTATTTTCTCCTCGCTGCCAATTCTCGAACCCTAAAGGGTTCTCATCCTTCCGCCGCAGATGCAATCAAAAAGAATGGCGAAATGGCCATCCTTTTTGATTAATGCGGAGCGTAGTAGACGACATTAGAACCTATTGGCAGACCACCAGCGGGTCGGTTTTTATACCAAGCTTTTCGCTTTAGAATATAAAATCCCTAGAGAATTATAGATTTATATTCTCCCTCAACTTGATTACTTTTCATAACTCCACTAATAATGGCACTCATAATAAGTTTAGGGATTTTTTCAGGAAACATAATTCCACCATTTCCAACCTTTTTAATAAGATTTTTAAGTGTTACGGGGTATACCTGATTGCAATTTATAACACTTGGAACAGTTAGACGCGGAAAATCTGTTGGAGTAATAAACACCAATGTTGATGTATCTCCACTAATCTTCTTAACAAATTCTAATCGACCAGCAATTTTCGAAGTCACCGTTGCAAGAACGATAAAATCGTCCGTCTTTGGTGAAGAGTTTAATACAATAAAATAACGTTGTTTTTTAGAATTGCTGCCATCCCGATTCGCTATATTATCCCAATAAAAAAAGACTGTTCCGCGTTCAATGGATGCAATTATTTCCTTGGCTAATGGTGCCATGAAACATTTAGCGCTCGAGCGACGCTGAAACCTCCCTATTCTCGAGATAAATGTTTTTTGCCGATTCTAGATGGTTCTCGGAAAATTCAAAAATTCTAGATGATTTAGCATTCTTTGAATCAAGGAAAAAATCTAGATAGTCCATTTTCACCCGTTTCTTCCCACCCTCAATTTCAGCTTTATGTTTTGCCCATTCTGGATAGCTGTGCGAAATAATATCAGCAAGTTCAAATTGATCCTTGTCTCCAAATTCGTTATATGCAGCCTCCATCGCTTCAATGTCGGATTGCGAAAATGAATCAAAATCAACGTCTTTTTTTGATGTAACCGTGAGTAATTTTACATCACCAGCTGGATGTCCCAAAAACGATTTGGCGTATTCTAATGAATTCTTATCCAACTTATTCTCGTCAAAATTTGCCGTATCCAACACATTCGAAGCGACGGGTCCGAATTTCATCGCCCAATATATATCCCCCACTACTGGCCGCCCATACTTTCTCAAGTGATATCTATCAGCAAAATAAACAAGCTTGATAGCTTTCATTTTGTTTATTTTGCCATCTTTCTTTCGGGCAAAATAATTTATCGCTTGGGTACTTTTTTTACAGAGTGGCGTCACCATAGCTAAATAATGATAAACGGACGAGAACCTTTAGTAACTTATTAAGTTAATAATAACACTTTTGTTCACGGATAGTCAACGTGGATTTTATCTGCTTTTTTTGAACGGTGTCCCTGTATTATGTGGAGGAAATGGACTTTTTGATGGTTTTGTCGATGGCTCTTTCGTGATAACAGGCTTTTGCGGTTGCTTGCTCGGAACTTGCCGCACCGGTGCCACAGGCTGCTGTTTCTTGACTGGTTGTGTGGGTAAATTTTGTGGGTTTTCAGTCATAATTAAATTATACCTTAAATAAATATCAGGATAAACACAGAAAACAGCAATAAAATAAGAGCGGCCTCATAAGCCGAAGCCTTACGTCCGGCAACAGTTCTTTTCTGACTTAGAGCATATTGAGCATCACTAATAGATTGCTTTAATAATTCTTCTTCCGGCATGTCGAGGTAATCAAGATGTTCTTCTGGGTCGACTGCAATTGGTAAATAAGTTCTTGGCCACATTGCAAAAATAAGCAGGGCTGTTGATATCCCCATAATAACCAGCCCTAGAATATCGGAACAGATAAGATTATCAGAAAGAAAGGCAGCATAGCCCGCCATAAAAGCAATCTCAATTCCCGCAAGAGTTCCCGACTTTCCGTCGATCACATTGTCGGCATCGGTGATAGTGTTATAATTCTGCCTTACGCCATCAAGAATAATTTTGAGATTTTCCTTTGTCATGATTATTGATTATCTAAAATGGTACTCGTGCAGGTATATCCGTCACGTTTAAGGAACGCGGTGGCCATGTTCTGAAAGCCACTCCAGAACATATTGGTGCCGGTTGCGGTATCGCCTGCGCGATCACGCTTAATATTAGCTTGCACATCGTTGTTGCAATATGCTTTTTCGGTATCGTAAGAGAACTCATCATACGCCATCTGAAATGTAATAATTTTGTCACGAAAAAGATCACCCGCCGTATCGAACACGCCCATATAGTCTTCGAGCTGAGTGTCCGTAAATCCCGTTTTCAGGGGTGAATATGTGTGTGGATGACTTTCGATAGCGGTAAGGATTGCTGCATACTTATTACTATTAAGTTGGTCGCTTATACTGAGCACAAATTGCGCCGATGCTTGATTTGTCGAATCTTGAATTTGTCCCCTTAAAACATCTGCCTGTTGGCCAGTATAATAGGCAACAAAGCACGTTGCCACCAAAGAAAGTAATGCTATAAAAATCGGCATGACGCTACCGATACAATCGAGGTAATGGCCCATAGAAATCAACCTATATCCCTTGGCCCCTAATTTTAATCTATCGTTTTCTTGCTTAATAAAGCCCTTTTCAATACAACTTTCTAAATAGAATTCGATTTTCTTGAAGTCCTCAACTTCGTTGGGATCTTTTATTTCTGAAGCAAGCGCACGCCGGAGAACGGGCTGCTTAATTGTTTTCAAAAATTCCTCTCTTGGAATACCATCTAAGCGATAGCGATTTTGACTCTTTGCACCATAAAGCATTCCATAGAGTTCTTTGACAAGCTTTCTCTCGGACAAGTGGAATTTATTCGAATGGGTCATTTCTTATAGTGTAACAAATTGACGGCAGTCCACACTATTTCGCAAATCGTCGTACTATTCCATACTATTTTAGTATAGGGATGCTTAGTGATTTTGTGCGGGCCGACTGAACCGAAGAATGACTGTAAATAACAATGATTAACAATAAATACAAGAAACAGATGGCCACTATCCTTGAACGGATCGACGTAAAGGAATATATGTGGCGCTACAGCCACGGCGAGGCAAAACGTGATACTTATCAGACAACAGAGCGAGTATCTCCAAATTCCATACGGATCAACTGGCCGACCGGCATGTCGGTTATGGGATCGCACAATTTAAGGGATGTTTCCGGCGAACTATGTTGGAGGAATCAGGTGATTGAACGCGTCCCCTCAAATTTGGGCAAGAACAGAGGCAGTATATGCTATTTTATCTGCAACGATTGCGGCCGGAGAACGAAATACCTTTACTTCCAAAATTATCTTTACGCTCCGTTGTGCCGGAGATGCTGCGGCTTGCCCTATCGTCAGCCAACGCGGCCCGAAAGGAAAATATCGCGCTATCTTAGCAGGCATCCTGAAATGGCGACGCAAATTATTGATTCATTTATTGCTCCGACAGGAGGGTTATAGAGGCGATTTTACTGTTATTTACTGCAAATAACAGATGATATTGGTGTTAATGGACGGCGTATGAGGCGGGAAGGATGCGTCCAAGAGTTCCGGCCTCTCCGACCTCTATTGCGGTCGGTATTCCAATATAGCAGTCATTGGTCTCGTCTATTGCCAATCCACCGGAATTTCCAGGATCAATTTTTGCGGATGTCGTGAGATAAATACCGTCTTGTCCAGCGATTATTCCTTCTGTTACGGTTGGATCAATCGTTGAAAGCACGGACTGAAATTGTCCTGCATTTGTTCCGTAATCAGGATATCCAAGAACGACTATGGATTCTCCCGTAGGCGGGTTACTATCACAAGCGAAATGATCGTTACGCGCACGGGCATTCAAAGAAAGAGTAGGGTTCGTGACGGACTCTTTCATTCCTGAAAGATATGCAATATCACTTCCATCGGATGTAAATTGTATTTTGCCATGAGCGGGAGTCTCAGGGATAACGACTGGCTCACTCGGAATCAAATAACTCGTATATGATGGCTCATCAACGAGAGTAATATCGTAAAATTGGTAATTATCATTGGGAAAAGCGACGTCACATTGGGTCGCCATTCCATATTGAGAGTTATAAGCTATATGGCGATTAGTGATAATTGTCGGTACTGAATTAAAGTTCGCAAGTAATCCTGACCCTGATTCTTTAAGATACCATTTGAAGGGTGTCATATTGGGATAGTTCCAATAGCATTCGACATAGGCCGTACTCTTTTGCCATTCAGCAACTATGTCAGGAAGAGACTTCGACGTGTTATTTGAAGATGAAGAAATTACATTCTGACCCGTCGTATTGTTTATATCAGAATTTGTTGAAGCCTGTTGTGTGCTGGTTGTGTTCGTATTTGTTTGGTTATTGGGCTGACCTGAGCTGGTGATATAGCTTATAAAGCCGACCAAAATCGCCAGCCCAATTAAGGCTACAATAATGACAATGGCGGGTGAACTCTTGTCGTTTTTATTGATCGGCCGTTCGTCGTATTGAACTTCTTTCATTGGTGAAGCAAAGTTTTCTTGCGCCCATTTATCATGGCATATTTTCTATATGGCAAGCATATATGATAATGCTGGTGTATCGGCAATTTCTCCCGATGAGTTCATTTGGCCGATAACACATCCATCGGTCAATGAGACAGCGGTGCTGCCTTGCATTCCGTTCGGTACTGCCCCTATGTTGGTTGTATCGTAATATCCTGACGTGCCAGTGATAACGCCCGTGAGGGTCTGGTTTGTCGAATTGATTGGCCACCCAAACACGGCGACGGAATCCCCAACTGATGGTCTTGTCACGCAATAATTTATCTTCTTCGCATAATTCGTGAGATAGCCATTCGGTGTAGCGATGTTGATCTGCGCATAATCAATGTTTATATTGTTTGCGACTATAGGGCTTGTGCCATAGGCAGCAGTCGTTGCGTAAGATCCTACAGTGAAGGTTGAAAGGCCGCCCGCATAGAGATTGGCACCGGCTGGGAATTGAATATCGCATGTAGCAGGAGCGAGAACTGAACCTGTGTACGAGGTATTTATAACACCACCCAAAACTGTGCTTATGAAATAAGGAGCATACGAACTGTTGTTATAGGAGTTGAGTATGCCGTTCGAGCTTTGCGAAAAAAGTACATCGCCATATCTGTTATACCAATCGCAGGTAACGAAGGCGAGTTGAGGCGCGAGTTCTGAGTATAGAGCACTTGCAGAATAAGTTTGCGGAATGGGCACCGATTGAGTCGGCGTATTTTGAGTGGAATTCTGATTTTCTTGATTACTCGTGGTTGGAGCAGGCTGACTCACTGGTGCGGAAACGTTCATAGAATTTAGGAAGGCTCTCGTTATCGAACCGCAATAGCCTGATGCCGGAGAGATGTTATTCGCGGTCTGAAGTTGCTCCAAGGCAGTTCGAGTGCCGCTTCCGAAGTAACCCGTCGGGGTAGAGACAGATGTCAGATAACCTTTATTGATTAAAATTTGCTGTAGGGCGATCACATCTGGCCCAGTCGAGCCGATAGTGAGGTTTTGGTTGAATTGATATGACGAGCCAGTGGCCTGTGCACGTACAAACGAGGTGCTCGAAAAAACGAGGACTGCAATTATTGGCAAAGCTGAAAGATATTTTTTCATGTTGATAGTTTTTTATAGTTTCTTATGATGGCGTGGCGATCGGCCCATCAACACAAAACACCACGCTGACCTGATGCCTTACGGCATCCATACCCTTTCGGATATGACATCTTGCGGAAGTAGGCCAAACGTGGTGTTTGGTATCCGCAAGATGATTTTTTGCGCCATGCCCCGATTACTCAGGGTTTAGGCGACTGATTAAATTGTGCTTTTATTTTGTCACAAATTTCCTAAAAAGGAAAATTCTGAAGATTGAAAAGTGCCTAGCATTTTCTAAAATCATAGGTAAAATAAGGATCAAATGACAATGACAATAGAGGAAAAATACGATAATGCCATTCAGATGTTTCAAAGCTATTACGATGGCAAAAACGAATCATTGCGTATCTCAAGTTTTGTTCTTGAAGAAAATGGTTTTGGGGAAGACTTTTGGCAAATGCTTTGCCCTAGATTAGAAAAGGATGGAATTCTAAAAGAGTGGCCATCCTTTTTTTACAAAACAGGATATTTCAGAAATGAAAGGCAATTCGATCAACTGATAAATGATTTTAATAAAACTTTTAATTATGCTTCTGAATTTAAGGATTTTGCCATTACGGAAAGGGAGAAAATACAAAAAGAAATAAACTCCATGGAGCATGTTTATCCTTTTGTTACTGACGGGGAAAAACTCAATGCGGTATATAACAAAGTTATCCGCAAATCAAAAAATGTATTAGCGGAAAAAGTCATATCATTTGATGATAAAAGCGCGAGAATTCTAATCGGGGAAATTTCAATTCAGCTACCTCCTTTTCAAAATGAGCACTGTCTCTGTCGCGTTATTTTTAGATGTAAAATCCACGAGCCGATTGATTGGTCGGTGGTCTACAAAGAAATGACTGGCGATATTGACGAGATTGCCGACAAAACTAAAAAACGTTCCGTGCAAGACACGATGTATGCTGTGAATAATCGGGTCAAAAAAGAGGCGAATACTGACGATGCATTGATGTCATGGAGGGGTAAAAGTATAGCTCGAAATTTTTAGACTCGAATTCGACCCGTAATTGACTCACTAACCATTCAGGTAAAGTCGAAGCAAGATGAGCTTCGGCTTTTTAATTTCGCCGGAGCCATCGTAATAGATGACTCTTCAATTAAACGAAAATACCTTTTTCAAAACCACAGACCTCGCATTGGCGACGACTATTTCGCTTTCCTATCCGCTTGAAACCATAGATCGGGGGAATCGCAAGGCGCAATTTGTTTTCAAGCGAGATGTTGGGCTGGATGAATTGATCACAAGCTACTGGCGCAGGGAGCTAAAGGTCGAGCCGCAGGCTTACTACGACGCTCTGCGCGTCACAAAAGGGCAGCTCTACGAAAATCAATGATCTCGTACACTGCTCTCCAGGAATTTAGAACTTTATGGCTTGAGGAATTTGGTGAACAGATTTCCGAGGAACAAGCCATGGAAATCGCGCCGAAACTCCTCAATCTTTTCAACCATATCTATCGGCCCGTAAAGAAAACATGGGTAGAGAGTTTAGAGCCGGAATTAAAACAACAACCAAACGCTAATGAAAACACAAAACACTGAAATTCAAGCTACACGTCCGAGCGAATTTGATCTCTTAAAGAAACATCCTCGCCGCGCTCAGTGCTCAAAATGCGGTTCGAAGAAAAGCCATACCAATCCGATGGCCCGATGCTGGGAATGCAAAAGAAAATTCTGCTACGACCATATTTGGGGCGGGCAGATCAATGACAGTATGGGGCAGAATGAAGAAATTCGAGATATATGCGATTCCTGCAAAAAGGCGAAAGGATATAGAAACCTATGAAATAATCTTGGTTTCTGATGTTGGCTTCGGACACAAGACCGCCATGTCCTTGTCCGAGGCCAATATCAGAAACAGGACATGGCAATGGAGAAAAAAGAGATCAGTAATTTTCAGGTTAAATATGGGAGGCGTACGCTGTATTTTGGCTTCGTTCAAACTCCGAACCTCCTCATACAAAATAAAAAAGCACTTGGCCTGACAACGTCCGAACTCTTTTTATTGCAATATCTCATGTCATACGGATCAGCTCATGAAATCGCTGATTGGGTATATCCCTCGCTAAAGGAGATGTCGAAAATGACCGGATTATCAACAGGGACCATCCACGCAGCAAAGGATGGACTGGTAAATAAAGGATTTATCGAGATCCTTAAAAAGGAAAATCCTTATGGGACGAATTATTACAATCTTTTCCCCATTAGAGAAAAGCTAGAACATATCGCCACGCGGAAAATAGAACAGCAATTCGTGAATAAAAAAATGAACCAGAAAAAATACGATGAACTTATGGGAGATACATCTACAAAGGTCGCTAAAAAGTTCTTTGAAACGAATGAGGATGTTTAATCTCTAAACAGCCCCCTATTCGCTCTCTAAATACTATCAATAAGTCTTAATATTCTTTCTTATAAGGGGGAAGGAACTTAAGAAAAACGAGCTGAAAGAAAAATTGATAAAGATAAACCATTTGTTATAATGATTATGTTGATCCGTGCAGAAACTTATTCCGAGAGGTTTTTTATTAGGCAATGCTCCCTTAAAGCGGCGGTTTCTGCCAGCATTGCCACTCCTTTCGGAGCGACTGTGCGGATCAACCAGAGACCGTCGCTTTAAGTTTCTAAAAATATGAAAAATCAAAACAGTGATGGTATTAGATATATCGCATATTCCCGCAAGAGCACGGAAGGAGAAGATCGGCAGGTATTGTCCCTTGATGACCAAAAGCGTGAGATTGAGGAAATAATCCGGCGCGACGATCTTAAGGTTGTCGAAAGCTACCTCGGTACGGGCCACGGCGAGAGCTTCTCGGCCCATAAACGCGGCAGACTAATCTTCGGCCATGTCATGCAAGAGATAGAATCCGGCAAGGCAAACGGCTTGCTCGTGTGGCATCCGAACCGCATCGCCCGCAATGCCTTTGACGGAGGATTGGTCATTACTCTCATGGACGAGGGTAAACTTGCTGAGATCAGAACGCCGTATCGCACCTACCAAAACACGCCAGACGACAAATTCTTCTTGCAGCTTGAGTTTGGTATGGCCAAAAAATCATCCGATGATAATGGAGTTGCCGTTAAGCGCGGCCTAAAGACAAAAGTGCAGATGGGCTGGTATCCATGCCGCGCTCCCCTCGGCTATCAGAACACCATCATCAAAGGCAAGGGCTTGAATGAGATCGAAAAAGACCCTGAACGGTTCGATATCGTTAGGCGGATGTGGGATATGATGCTCACCGGCAACTACACGCCACCGCAGATTATGAGGATCGCCAACGAGGAATGGCATTTCAAAACACGGCCCACAAAACGCCATAAAGGGCTAAAACCTTTGGGCCGAAGCAATCTCTATAAGATATTTACCAACCCCTTTTATTACGGCTGGTTCTCCTACGGCAGGCCAGCGCAACTCTATAAAGGCACGCACGAGCCGATGATCACCGAAGAGGAATTCGATCGCGTACAAAAAATTCTTGGCAAAGATGGCAAGCCGCGGCCGCAGACCCATCGTTTCGCCTTCACGGGATTGATGAGATGCGGGAATTGCGGAGCAATGATAACGGCTGAGGAGAAAATGAAGCGGCAACAGAACGGTAACATCCATCACTACATTTACTATCACTGCACCAAACGGAAGGATGAAAACTGCACCGAAAAAATGGTCGAATTGAAGAACTTGGATGCGCAGATCGACGTGCTCGTAAAACACCTTGCCATTTCCGATAAATTCAAAGGCTGGGCCATTAAGTATCTCCACGAAATCCGACAGAACGAGGCAGTAAGTAATCAAGAGATATTTGAGAGCAAACAGAAACAGCTTGCGCGGATCACCGACCAGCTTCAAAGCTTACTTTTGAAATACACGTCACCGGAGAACGCTAATGAGGAGATTATGACCGCGCAGGAGCTTCAGACGCTCAAGGGCGGCCTCTTAAAACAGAAATCTGCCCTTGAGAACGATGTTGCCACGCAAGGCAAGGCCATTGAGGAATGGGTTACATTAAGTGAACGAACATTCAACTTCGCCCGCTATGCCAAGATATGGTTCGACAATGGCACGATGGACACGAAACGGGCCGTCTTAGCAGCCCTCGGTTCGAACCTCCTTATCAAAGACCAAAAACTCAACGTAGAGCTGTATCCTTTCTATCAAGTGATCTTCGACAACGTCGAAAAGGTGGAAAAAGAATTACTCAAGGTTCGAACCTCGGAAAATATAACGAACAAAAGGCAAATCGCCGCAATTTTGGCGAAATGTCCTACCTTGCGGAGGCGGAAGGATTCGAACCTTCGAGGGGATTTCTCCCCTAACATCTTAGCAGGATGCTGCCTTCAGCCACTCGGCCACGCCTCCATGTCGAACATTCCGAAGTCTAACGGAAAAACGCCATCTTTTCAATGCTCCAAGTTCTGAGCTATGATGTCTTTTGAAATGACCGAAGATCAAGAATCATCCGAACATCCATCACCCAAAAATTTCCATCGCGTCGCAATCAGGATTTTTCGCATAACGTTGTATTTTTTTGCCGCAGTGGGCCTCTTTTTGACAGGGGGCTACCTGGCGGTGCGTTTCCACCTTACGGATGTAGGTGGTTCGACGGATCCGAATGACCGCTATTTCGCCGACCTTCAGAATAAAAATGCGGCGGATACTGTTTCCCAAACTGCAACCGGCACGGCATCTTTTGAAGAACTCGATCTTTGGTGCAAGCTGGCGGCGGTAAAAAACAATGACCCGGCAGACGCCGCCCGGGTTCTCGGTGCTTATCACGAAACCGATTCGTACACGCTTGCACTTCGCATGGTGGAAAGCATCGGCGAACACTTCGCGACAGGAACGCCGCTCATGACAGCCTTTCAATCATGCGATGCTGAATGGCTGAATGTAAGCCTCAACGCAAACGAAACACCAACGAGCTCGAATGTCGACGCAAGCGGCACGCCGAGCATCTATGCCTGGGTAAACACGCCGGAATGGGCGACGCTCAAAGCAGCAATCACGAAGGATGCGCCGATGATCAATCAGGTTGCGACGGAGACCGGAGTCGGGCCACGCCTGATCACGGCACAGCTTATCGGCGAACAATTGCGGCTCTACAACACCGAACGCGAGCTCTATAAGTCGGCGTTCGCGCCCCTGAATATTCTCGGCAGCGAAACGCAGTTCTCGCTCGGCGTCGCCGGCATCAAGACAGAGACTGCGGTCGAGGTCGAGGAAAATCTTGAGGATCCATCGTCCGATTATTATCCCGGCCCATCTTATGCGCATCTGCTCGATTTCACGACCGCAGATCACGACGCTGAACGGTACGACCGCATCACCGACCAGCACAACCATTACTATGCCTACCTCTATGACGCGCTCTTCATTAAAGAGGTTGAGGCTCAGTGGGTAAAAGCAGGATATGATATCTCAAACCGGCCGGAGATCATAAGTACGCTCTACAACCTCGGATTCGCTGGCTCGCATCCGAACGCCGATCCCCACGTCGGCGGAACCATGATTACGATCGGCGGTACAAATTACACCTTCGGCTCACTTGGCTACGAGTTTTACTATTCCGGCGAGTTGGAAGACGCCATCCCCTACACAACGCCAGAGAAGGCTTAGCGACACTCGAACGATTTCAAAGCACGCATATCGATAAATTTCCTTATGGATTGGAACAGATGCCCAATCCTCCCGGAGCGCCAACGCTCCCTTTCGGAACAAGCCCACCACAACACTGAGATGGCAGACCTTGCGCACCTATGGCTTGCCCTAGTTTTGCGCAAGAATAAACAGCCTGTCCGCTAGACGATGCCTGACCTGCCGGATCGATAGTTTGGACAAAAGATGCTGATGGCTTATTCACCGCGTAATACCAAATTCCCGCGACTATTACGATTAATACAACAATGACCGTTATGAGCCTCGTTTTATTCATATTCGTAAGTTACCCGATTCCACTCAATATTCATAATTTGATTATACCATTTGTGCCCGGGGTGGGATTCGGACCCACAAACCCTTTCGGGTCAAGGATTTTAAGTCCTCTGCGTAAACCATTCCGCCACCCGGGCATAATTTTTTTATATTATAACCCAGTGTCCGATTCTAAAATAGGCATTAGAATTATCGCGAGGATTTTATGAGCGAAAACCGAGAACTTCCGACGAAGGAATAGCGGCGCTCTTTCGAGGAGGAATTCTCGGTTTGCAGCCAGAAAAGACCGCGATAATTCAATGACCTATTTTAGAATCGGACGCTAGAGGCCTGGGTGGGAATCGAACCCGCGTATAAGGGTTTTGCAGACCCTTGCCTTACCGCTTGGCTACCAGGCCGTTAGAACCCATCTTACTGAAATTCGGAGCGGAAATCCAGCTACCTCGCGCGTTTATTCAACTGAATGAACACGCAATATGCTTCTTGTATTAAAAAAATACCCCGTTTTACGGGGTATTTTTTATTTGCGCACATAAGGCAAGAGCGCCATGAATCGCGCGCGCTTGATGGCCTGCGCAAGCTTCCGCTGATGCTTGGCGCAGATACCGGTATGCTGAGGATCGATGATCTTCGCCTGGCTTGAAACAAAACGCCGGAGAAGATCGACTTCCTTATAATCGATGTTATTGAGATT
The DNA here is from genome assembly GCA_964637795.1 of uncultured Candidatus Saccharibacteria bacterium. Classification (GTDB taxonomy): domain Bacteria; phylum Patescibacteriota; class Minisyncoccia; order UBA6257; family 2-01-FULL-56-20; genus CAJAQL01. Next base: position 12,525 of record CAZWWZ010000001.1, read on the forward strand.
TTGGGAACAGAAAAAGCACTGGGTCATAATGATAGGTTTATACCTTTTTTACCTGCAAAGAGTCAAGTTCGACCGCGGTATCTCTGCCAAAGATGGGGACAAGCACCTTGACGCTGCCTTTCTCTTCGTTCACTTCCGCAACTTTCCCGTCATAATCCTTGAAAGGACCGTCGGTGATCTTCACGAGATCGCCAACCTGAAGATCAATGATCATCCGCTCCTCGTGATTATCGGACCGTGAGAGAAGCGCATCCACCTCATCCCGTGACAGCGGCGTCGGTGTCGTATTATCAGGACCGACAAATCCCGTCACGCGCGGCGTATTCCGAACCACGTACCACGAATCTTCCGTAAGGATCATCTCGACGAGCACATAGCCGGGAAAGATCTTTTCCTCGATCGTCGTGCGGCGGCCGCCTTTCACTTTAACCTTCTTTTCTTTCGGGACGAGAATGTTGAATATCTTATCGCCCATCGCAAGCGACTCCACGCGCTGTTTCAAATATCGCGCAACAGCCTCTTCGTAGCCCGAATAGGTCTGTACGGCATACCACTGCCGCGATTTTGCTTTTTCCGCCTGTGCCCCTTGGGGCAAAATGTGCGCCGGTGTCATGAATTTATGTTTTAAGGAGTGATGGCCGCCTTAAGAAGTGTCGTAAAAAGATAATCAAAAAGACCCAAAAAGACCGCGAGTCCAAGGGACATCCCGATCACAACGCTCGTGAGTCGAATCGCCTCTTGCCGCGTCGGCCAATTGACATGGCGCAGCTCGGTCCACGACTCCGTGAAAAATCTTTTAATGCGCTGCATATCCGTAATTTATAGCAAAAAAATGCAGAGTATGCAAGTATCTTATCTTCTCATTGACTATTGAGCCAAATGAATGCAAAAAACACCCGCTACCCTGGATTGATCAAACCGTAACGTCTCGAAAACTTCCGACGAATCACCTCTCCTTATTTTCTATTGGTACGAACATAATCTCATTGGGTAGGATAAATAGCCTACATAAGACCGGGTAAAGAAAGTGTATTAACCATAAAATATGGATCTTTTTGATTATTTTTAAGGTAACTATCTTTAACTTTCCACCAGAAAATTGTTCATTTGGCGGCATGTCAATCTGAGAAGGAAACATTACCTTTGTTCTTAAACCTGCCATTTTTGCCGCCCTTTCATAATCTCCGAGTGAATAAGAATGGTCATTATATCCTTTTTGATGGGCATCCGTATGATCGCTTGCTTCAAAAACCGATCTTTTGGTTTCATTAAACGCCAACATAATGCCATCGTTCTTCAAAACCCTCTTCGCCTCCGTAAATACTTGGCGAAGATCATCGGCGTGATGCAGAGCGCTTTTCACAAAAATGATATCTGCCACGTGATCCTTGAACGGCAACACCTGCATCGTACATTCCGCGCGAAACAAGTTGTTTGGTTTTTCTCCCCAGACTATTTGCGGAAATAAAAACAAATCCGTCTCAAAAACTAAAGCATGCTTATAAGTATGAGCTAGGTGATATGACAAAAAACCTAATCCGGCACCAAGTTCAATGACCACTGAATCTTCTCTAACGTACCCAGAGATGTCCCTCAGAACCGCTAGATGTTCAGTTTGTTGTCTTTCGGGCCAATCCCGAGACATGGAAAATTTCCTTCCCTCCCACTCTCTACGAGTTGCTTCCCGTTCAACCATGGCGGCCTTCGATAAGACGACCTCACTCTGGTTTACATTAAAAATAGGATTGTCACTCATAATTCTTATACTTAATAAGACAAGGTATGATCGTACAACATAAACCGATAAAGTACGTATCTCTATCGAGTAAAATTTACCGATATTTGCATCGGGATATGAATCAAACCATTAGACATCAAGGTTTTCAACGCTTGCGGCATGAGCTTGGATGAAGTTCTTGCGCGGTTCAACCGCATCGCCCATCAGAACATCAAACAGTTTATCCGCCAGTTCCGCATCATCAACCATAACCTGCTTCATGAGCCGGGTTTCCGGATTCATGGTCGTATCCCAAAGTTGCTCGGCGCTCATTTCGCCAAGACCCTTATAGCGCTGGACATTGATGGATGATCTTTTCTCCTTTCCTTCGGCCGCAACGCTATCTTCCGTTTCGCTTTCCACAACTTCGATTGCAACCTCTTCTTTTTTCCCGCCCGATTTGCTTCTCGCTTTCAGGGCTTTTTCGAACTCGGCGATAATGCCATCCTTTTCATCGTCCGAAAACGCATATTTCACCGTTTTTCCGGATTGGATCTTGTAGAGCGGCGGCTGGGCGATATAAATGAAACCGCCGTCAACGACCGGACGGAAATACCGATAGAACAGCGTAAGAAGCAACGTCCGAATATGCGCACCATCAACATCGGCATCCGTCATGATAACGATCTTATGGTAGCGCAATTTATCAATGGTAAATTCTTCGCCGATCGCCGTACCGATCGCAACGACAAGCGCGCGTATTTCCGCGTTCGCAAGCATACGGTCGAGGCGCGCGCGCTCTACATTCAGGATCTTTCCACGGAGAGGAAGGATAGCCTGCGTCTGCCGGTTCCGCCCCTGCTTGCCCGTACCACCCGCCGAATCGCCTTCCACGATGAAAAGCTCCGATTCCGAGGCGTCCTTGGAGATGCAGTCTGCCAGCTTGCCGGGAAGCGTGAGTCCTTCAAACGCGCCCTTACGCAACACGGTATCGCGAGCCGCCTTGGCAGCAAGGCGCGCTTTCGCACTTAAAATCACTTTCGCAACGATCGCTTTCGCTTCCTGCGGGTGCTTTTCCAAGAACTCCTTGAGCGCTTCGTTCACCACGGTCTCGGTGGCGGTACGCGCCTCAGGATTGCCGAGTTTCGCCTTGGTTTGTCCCTCGAATTGCGGCTCACGAAGCTTGACCGAGACGACCGCAACCAATCCCTCGCGCATATCGTCACTCGTTATGTTTTCCTCCTTTTCCTTCAAGTAGCCCTCGCCGCGCGCATAATTGTTCAAGGTACGCGTCAACGCCGAGCGGAACCCCGTAAGATGCATACCACCCTCGATGGTATATTCATTGTTCGCAAAGCTCAGCTCCTGAACCCTTGTGTCATCCACGTAAAGGAATGCCACTTCAATATCCATGGGCGTCTTACCGTGCGCGCCAGCCTCTGCAGTTGCCATATACTCCTTTTCGACATAAAAAATATCTTCCTGCAAGTGATTCTTGCCGCGCGAAAGATAATTTACGAACGAGAGCACGCCACCCTCAAAATAGAAGCCGTGGCAGATCGGCACGGCGCCGCGACGATCAAAGAAATTTATCCTGACGCCTTTCGTAAGATAAGCCGTCTGACGAAGATGATCGAGGATCGTCTTGTCATTGAACTCAAGCTCGGAAAATATCTCGCTATCAGGAGAAAACGTAACCCTCGTACCATGGTTCTTTGATGCACCGACCTTCCTCACTTTGTACTTCGGAATGCCACGCTCGTATTCCTGCTCGTATTTGCCGCCATCGCGCTCAACTTCCACTTTAAGCCATGTTGAAAGCGCGTTCACCACGGACGCGCCGACGCCATGGAGACCTCCCGAAACTTTATAAGATTCCCCGCCGAACTTGCCGCCCGCATGAAGCACGGTAAACACCGTTTCAAGCGCGGATACCTTTGTCTGCTTATGGATATCGACCGGAATACCGCGGCCATCGTCCACGACGCTCACTTTATTGTCCGGCAAAAGCTCTACGGTAATGTTCTTGGCAAAACCCGCCATCGCTTCATCGATGCCGTTATCGACGATTTCCCAAATAAGATGATGCAGGCCCTGCGAACCCGTCGAGCCGATATACATGCCCGGCCGCTTACGAACCGGCTCAAGTCCTTCAAGAACCTGAATGGACGACGCATTATATGAAGCACTGCCCCTATTGCTGTTCAGTTTTTCCTCTTTTTTAGCCATATTTGATGAAAACAAGCCCTCGAGGAGCTTGCCTATTTTTATAGAAAAACCCTTCCTTTAATGGTTTAATTGTAGCACGTTTTGAGGAGGAAAAACAGGTTCGTACGCACCCAAATTATCACTGCCGAACTTCCATCATTTAGGCTCTTTTTACCAGATATTTACTCGATCCTCCGGATCGCGCCACAGCTTGTCGCCAGGCTTCACGCTAAACGCCTCAAAAAATTCCTGCATGTTCGAAAGCGGCCCGTTGACACGGAATCGTGACGGGGAATGCGGATCGATCTGAGTTTGAAATCTGAGGGCCTCTTCGCGCACGGCGCCCCGCTCCGATATGGCATAGCTCACAAAAAATCGTTCCTCCGGCAAAAGGCCGCCTATCTTTTCCGAGCCGGTGCCTTTTTCCTCGAGCGAGAGCATTAGGCCATCATAAGCGATCAATAAGCCGCCAAGGTCGGCGATGTTCTCCCCGAGCGTGAGCTGGCCGTTCACGAAAAGTCCCGGCAAGGCTTCGAACTTGTCGAACTGCTTCGCCAGCCGTTCGGTTTGCGCATCGAACCGAACTTTATCTTCTTTTGTCCACCAATTTGCCAGATTCCCCTGAGCATCAAAAAGCGCTCCCTGATCGTCAAATCCGTGCGTAAGTTCATGTCCGATCGTCGTGCCGATGCCGCCGAAGTTCACTGCGTCATCGGCATCGGGATCGAAAAAGGGGGGCTGAAGTATCGCGGCGGGGAAAAGGATTTCATTTCTGAGCGGCTCGTAGCACGCATTCACGGTCTGCGGCGACATATACCACTCGCTCCGATCGACCGGCCCGCCCACCTGTTTCATTTTTCGATCGAATTCGAAACGATGCGCACGCATAATATTTGCCGCATAAGAATCGTTACCGATCTCCATTTTTTCGATGTCTTTCCAAACGTCGGGATAACCGAGTTTGCGTGAAACCGCAGCGAGCTTCGCTATCGTCTTTTTCTTCGTTTCCTCGCTCATCCAATCAAGCTTTGAAATACGGGCGCGATACGCCGCCGAAAGATGATCAACAAGTTCTCCTATCTTTTTCTTTGCCTGTTCACTGAAATGCGCCTCGACATAAAGTTCCGCAACGGCTTCATCGAGCAGCGCGCTCACGATCCTCTGCACGCGACGCGGAAGGGATTTCATTTCATTCGTACCGGAAAACGTCCGACCATAAAAATCGAATCGTTGCCGCTCGCGGGATTCGTCGAGGCAATGGGACAGATCGTTCAAAACGCACCATCGCAGATATGACCTATGGATATCAAGCGGAAGCTCCGCGAAAAGTTTGCCGGTAAGCGCTATGAAATCGGGCTGACAGACAATAACCTCTTTCACTGCGGGAATCCCTATCGCTTCGAAATATCCCGGCCAGTCAATTTGCGGCGCAAGCTCCGCAAGCTTCTCGGGCGAGAATTTATGGTATTGCTTTTCGATATCACGGAGTTCGACGCGTGTCATGGAAGCTCCGGCAAGCTTCGTTTCGAGGTCAATAATAACCGCCGCTTGCGGCTCCACGATTCCGCGCACAGAAGGCGATCCTGCAAGCAAATTCCGCATATAGGAAACATATTTCTCCCGGATCTCCCCGCTTTTCGCGTCGTCCTTCAGATAATAATCCCTGTCGGGCAGCCCAATGCCGCCCTGGCCAAGATAGAGCGCAACGACGTCGCTTTGTTTCGCATCGGCATCAACCTGACACGACCACCATGCGTCGACGCCATTCCGATGCAATGTTCCCAGCACGCGCGAAAGCGCGGATGAACCGTTTATAGAATCAATGTCAGCGAACAGGTCTGCAAGCGGGGCATCGCCCAGCTCGTTGCGTTTCGGCATATCCATGCCGGTCCGGTAGAAATCCCGCACTTTTTTTGCGCGACCCGCGACAAGCGGATCCGGCTTATCATTCAGTGCATCGAGAATTTCCTGGATCTGCCGCTCAATATCAACGCGCAAAGAGTAAAACGAACCCCAGCGTGATTCTTCCGGCGGAATCGGATTTTTATCGATCCATTTCTGATTCACAAAACAAAAAAAATCATCCGTTGGTTTTATGGAATGGTCGAAATCCTGCGGATCAATGGGATCGTTCATGATAAGGATATTGTAACACGATTACCGCTTCGAGTCGGACGATGATCGCGCGTTCACGCCGGATAAAATATTGTTATCTTTTATATTTCTGTAAAAAGCTCGTTATTGCAGGGAGAAGATTTTTTTGGTACATTTCACAAGAAGCGGAAGAAGTAGCCACCTTAGCTCAGTGGTAGAGCAGCGCTTTCGTAAAGCGAAGGTCCCCGGTCCAAATCCGGGAGGTGGCTCAAAAATCGGCGTCGGGGGGGGGCGAAAGGTCTAAAAAGAATGAGGCCCTTCCGGTTGCCGTGTTAAATCTTTAATATTTCTCGTATCACCAGCTTTGTTTCCCCGGGATCGCGAACCGCAACACAGTCAATACCAGTTTTCTTTGCCGCCGCATCGTTGCCTCCGGGATACAGCGCATCGCCGATAAAAAGCATTTTCTTAACGGGAACCTTGAGCGTCTTTTCTATTTCCCGGACGCCATACGCCTTGTCGATCCCCTTTTGAGTTATATCGATCGAGGTAAGGCCGCCGAGCCGGACTTCAAGCTCCGGCAATTTCCCCACAAGAAGCTTTGCCATGCGCAGCTTGAGCGCCAGATTCTCGCGTTTCCATTTTTCCTTGAGCGCAAGTCCGCGTTTGCCGAGCCGCGCCACAACATCCTGTCCGAGCGCCGAGAACGTGATCTGCGACCCTCGATTTTCGAGAACTTTCCCATATACCTTTTTTGGCGGGACATAGCCGACTTCACGAAAGACGTCTTTAAATGCCTTTTTAATTTGTTTCACGGCATGTTCCGACAATTTCATTTCATACACTTTTTGCCAGCCATGCTGATAACGATAGAATGCCGTCGCCGTCGTCGGAAAAAGAAAAAGGTTCGGCAGAAGATCTTTTGGACAAGCAAGTGATTTTAAAAACTGTTTCCGGAACTGCCCCCAGTTCCCGCCGCCGATCACGGCAACTTTTTTTCGCGCAAGAAGCTCTGTAAGCGTACGCGACATATCCGGCTCCATATTCGACTTGCTCGGCGTCAATGTGCCGTCGAGGTCGAAAACGATAAGATCCTTGTTCTTGAATTTCGCAGATGCCATTCCTCTATTCTAAAACCTATTACAAAACTACTCCAGCCCATGTCGCGAGCTGTTATAAAACAGATAAAATAAGGAGCGGTAGATATGCCGCACAAGCAGCTTGACGTAGTTTTGTTTTGGGTATATATTCATATCATGAGCAGGCCAAAATGTAATTATACCGTGGCGTTCTGTCCAAAGATAAAGAAATTCATCCCCGAAGGTGCCTGTGCGTCGACGGGAATCGTCCTGATCGGCGCCGCGGAAGCAGAAGCACTCCGGTTGAAGCACATCGAAGATCTGAGCCAGACCGCTGCTGCGGCAAAAATGAAAATCTCCCAAAGTTCCTTTCAGAGAGTCCTTCAGGCGGCGCACAAAAAAATATCGGAGGCGCTTATCGAGGGAAAGTTCATCACCATTGCGGACAGTAAATCTGCGGCCTTTTCAGCAAAGGAAAAATCCGTAAATAATGAAGCACGGATGGTCCGCCGGAGCCTGTACCCGCGCAGGCGGGCACGAACTATGACAGAAAGAATTATTCGTGGAATCCGAAATGAAAAAGAAACAAAATAAATTAATAAAAACAAAAAAATGACCGAACAAAATAAATTAAAAATCCAAGTTATCCTTGGCAGTACGCGGAAGGGCCGGTTCAGTGATAAGCCGGGAAAGTGGATCATTGAGGAGGCGCAGAAAAAGGAAGGCGTCGAGGCGGAACTTGTCGACCTGCGGGATTATCCCCTGCCGTTCTTCGACGAACCGATGGGTCCGGCCGGTTTGCAGGGAAAATATTCGAGCGATATCGCCGTGCAATGGGCAAAGAAGGTTGCCGAAGCCGATGCCTATATCATCGCAGCTCCTGAATATAATCACGGCTATCCCGCCGTCCTTAAAAATGCCCTGGATTACGCCTATAACGAGTGGAACAACAAGCCAGTCGGGTTTGTGAGCTGGGGCGGCGTTGCCGGAGCGCGGGTCGTCGAACAGCTGCGCGAAGTTGCAATCGAATTGCAGATGGCGCCGATCAGAAACGCGGTCCATATCCCGTCGTTCTGGACCTTGCTCGATGAAAAAGGAAATTTAAAGGAGGGTGCGCTTGATCAAATGAAAGATTCCTCCAATAAGATGCTCGACCAGCTTATTTGGTGGGCAAAAGCACTGAAAAACGCCCGGGACATGAAGTAGATACAAGAACAGAAGTCTCATGAAAAACGGTTTTGCTTCGGCAAAGTCGTTTTTTAGATTCCCCAAAAAGTGCTAATATGAGCGATATGGCAAAGCACAAGAAAAAGAAAAAAGGGGCTGAAAAAAGTTCCACGCGACCCACGACTGACCGCGCATCCGAAGAACATCGCCTTCATCCTGAAGCGCAAAAAAGCATCTGGGCAGTAAGTTTGCTGGGAGCAGCCATAATTCTTGCGCTTGCGGGTTTTGGAAAGGCAGGACCAGCCGGAGACGCGATGTACCAGGGATTTCATACGCTTTTCGGGCTGGGATACTTTATCCTCCCGATGACGCTCCTTTTTGCGGCGTCAGTCCTCATTTCTTCGGAGCGGCAAAAAATGGTCGGCACGACGCTCGCGGGAAGCGTTCTGCTTATTTTATCGGTGCTCGGTTTTATCGAACTGGTCGAACCGGGAGGAGGCGGCTGGCTTGGATTGGTTTTTGGTTCGCTTCGTTCCCCTTTCGGCAATGCCGCGGCAATCATCATAGACTGCCTCTTATTTGTGATCTCGATAATCGTTGCAACCAACACGCCGCTTAAATTCCATTGGCGGCAAAAAGAGGACAATGAAGAAGATGAGGAGAATACTGAACCGGGAAAACCGCTTGTCGTGACAGGCGACGAACCGCAAAAAGCACCAAAGGAAGAAGCTCCTGTGTCAAAATCGAACTCCGACAATGCAGGGAAAATGCGAGCAACCGTCGTTGAATCAAAGCTCGACGTTCCCGTACCCGAAAAGAAGATAAAAGCGCCATCATTTGCGAACTATGTTCCGCCGCCGCTTTCGCTTCTCAATGCCAACAGCACGAAACCGACGACCGGCGACCTGCTCATAAACGCGAACGTCATCAAACGCACGCTCGAGAGCTTTGGCATTGCGGTTGAGATGGGAGAGATCAATGTCGGCCCCGCTGTCACGCGTTATACGCTGAAACCGGCGGAAGGCATCAAACTTTCCCGCATCACGGCCCTGAACCCCGATCTTTCACTCTCCTTGGCCGCAAGCCCGATCCGTATCGAAGCGCCGATTCCCGGCAAGTCCCTCGTCGGGATCGAGGTGCCGAACAAAGCGGCGGCAATCGTGCGCCTCGGCAGTTTGATGAACTATCCTGAATTTCAGAAGGCGGGCCAGCTCGGCTTTGTGCTTGGCCGCGACGTTTCGGGCGAGCCTCTCTTTGCCAACATCGAGAAAATGCCGCATTTGCTGGTTGCCGGCGCGACAGGTTCTGGAAAATCCATCTTCGTCCATTCGGTCCTGATCTCGCTCCTCTATCGGAACTCGCCGGAAACATTGAAGCTGGTTCTGATCGACCCGAAACGCGTCGAGCTTTCGGTTTACGATGGCATTCCCCACCTCGTAAGCCCGGTCGTAACCGAGAACAAGAAAGCCGCCGGCGTGTTCCGCTGGGCGGTATCAGAAATGGACCGGCGCTATGAAGTGCTCCAAAAATCGGGCAGCCGCGACATCAAGAGCTACAATGCGGCGCATAAAGACGAACCGATGCCATTCATCGTGATCGCGATCGACGAACTCGCCGACCTCATGAGCTCGTTCGGCCGCGAGGTCGAAGGCTCGATCGTACGTTTGGCACAGATGGCGCGCGCGACCGGCATCCATCTTCTGCTCGCGACCCAGCGGCCGTCGGTCGAAGTGATCACGGGCCTCATTAAGGCGAACATCACCTCGCGCGTCGCGCTCCAGGTGGCAAGCCAGATCGATTCGCGAACCATCATCGACACGCCGGGCGCCGAGAAGCTGCTCGGTCGCGGCGACCTCCTTTTCATTTCCGCGGAACTCTCCAAGCCAAAACGTATCCAAGGTTCGTTCATCACGGAAGATGAGATCAAGAGCGTGGTGAATTTCATTAAAAAGAACAATTCTCCGATCGAAACAGAATCAAGCAGTATCAATTTTGAAGCAGCGGGTGCATCCGAGGGCGGCAATGGCAGCTCGAAAAATGGAGGACAGAATTTCGATGAATACATGGCGGATGACGACGGTGACGAACTCATGGATGAAGCGGTTGCAATCGTAAAAGAAGCCAATAAAGCATCCGCATCGCTTCTCCAGCGGCGCCTGAAAGTCGGCTATGCTCGTGCCGCACGCCTCCTCGACCTCATGGAAAACGCTGGACTCATCGGCCCCGGCGATGGCGCCAAACCCCGCGATATCAACGAGGAAAAGATCGACGAATATCTTTCGTAAAAACTTGTTATTTTAGGCTTCCCACCTCTCGCTACGCACAAAAAACTCCGTCTTTTGACGGAGTTTTTCCTTTCGCAAGAGAAAGTTTAATAATTATTTTAAATCCAGCGCTTTTTCGATCGTCCCTTTGTCGAAACCGACGATGACTTTGTCGTCTATAACGATCACCGGAACGCCCATCTGATGGGATTTATCGAACATCTCCTTCCGTGCATCGAGATCGGAAAGAACATTCTTTTCGTCATAGGTAATGCTGTTTTTCGCGAAAAAATCTTTCGCCATTTTGCAGTAGACGCACGTTGGGGTTGAATAAATGGTTATTTTTTTCATGGATTTTATTTTTTTAATGTTCCGATTTCCGCAGAGAGGACCCACACGTTCATGACAACAAGAATGATTCCACAAAGAACACTGCTCCACTTCACGAGAACTTCATCTGAAAATCCGAGTATCCATGGCGAGATGATAAGCCACACTCCCACCGCAATAATGATCCATCGTTCCGTCGTCGTCATTGTTTTACTGACCATTCACCGCAGCCGCAATATCCTGCAGAATCGTCGCCGTGTCCGCACCCGCACTTGAACCGTCCGATTCGGCCGCAAGCTTTCCATCCACGATCGTGGTCGGCGTTGAACCGATACCCGCCGAAACAGCGGCTGCTTTCTCAGCGCCAACATCGCTTGCGTGCTGATCGCCATCGAGACAGGAAGTGAAATCCTGGGTATTAAGTCCGACCTGATTCGCGAGCGTCAAAAACTCGGCTCGCGTGAAAAATCCATCATTCTCAGCACTGGCATTTTTGCTTTCATCTGTGACCTTTGCCGAATAAAGCGCATCATGATATGCCCATAATTTTCCCTGATCATTCGCGCACTGAGCGGCGTTCGCCGCGGCATCAGATTCAGAGCCAAGGAACGAAAAATCACGGAATACCATTTTTACCTTTCCCGTATCGATATATTGCGATTTGATGAGCGGCTGGATCTGCGAGAAGTACCGGGTGCAGAACGGACACTGGTAATCGCCGTATTCTATCACCGTTACTGGAGCGTTCTGATTGCCAAGCACGGCATCGCGCGAACCAAGTGACGCAAGACTCGCAAGGGACGTCGATGTTGCATTCTGGGCGGCAGGATTCACGGCCTTGCCGGCTCCCGCATTCGAAGAACCGCCACGGTAGAAAACCGAAAAGAGAATCGCGCAACAGATAAGAACCGCGGCAACGATGATGCTTATCGGAAGAAAACGATCCTTGCGCAACGCCGGTATGTTTTCCTGTACGTTGATCTCATATCCTCCGCTCTCCTTTTTTATCTCTCCATCAAGCGAGATCTTTTCCTGTTCTTCATTATTATTTGTGGTCATGTGACTATTGTACCAAACCAAAAATCCCCTGCAAGGGCTCTGAATTTTGCCTTATAAAATGACCTTCGTTTGCCGGGAAATCCTCATTCTTCGTCGGTGAATACCACCAATCGGTTTGAATAACTTTTTTGCGCTGCATTCCACGTTCCTTCGCATGTTATAAGATTGAGGTGCACCCCTTCGTCGTTCGAGTCAAATATGTTCGAGGTGTCGCCATTTTGGTCATATATTTGAATGCCACGCACCACGAACGTGGTGGTCGCGCCCCCTCTATCTCCAACGTACACTTTATCTCCGATATGCAATTGAGAGAGGTCATCGAATACCGCTTTTATGCCGTTCTTCCATCCTTCGTGTCCCGCAATCACGGCACTGCCCCTTTCCCCGGGATGCGGACCGAGATCGAACCAGGCCACATCAAGAGGACCTTCCGGCACGGCCATGGTTCCTTGCGGCGTAAGACCGACATCTTCGATCGCGGCATCAACATTGATTTTCGGAATCTCGAGTCGTGTCGGAAGCTTTAAATTCGCTTTCCCGAGATCCTGAATAGTCTGATCACCGCTACGTGAAAATGGTTTTATGTCAGATTTCCAAAAAGATATCGCCGCAAAAATGACAGCCGCAAAAAAAAGAGTTCCGACGACACAAAGAACAATCGGCTGCCATTTGAGCAAAATTTTCAATTTCATAAGTTTTTCGGAGGATCAGTATCCGCCCAGTCCGACTAAAAAATTCATTTCACGCAAGCCGGCGCCCTTTCGCCCACGGCCTCATCCGCCGTATTGGCATCGGCAACGGCCTTGGTAGCTTCCGTAAGATCGGGAAGATGGTTGGGCGGAGCATAAACCGTATAAATCTTAAGGTCTTCCGTTCCTGTATTCCAAAAATTATGATCGGTGCCAGGAACCACCACGACAACATCGCCGGGACCGACCGGGAACTGCTTGCCGTTCAATTCCCCCTCTCCTGTTCCCGAAAGAAAGAACAGCGTTTGTTCGGCATATTTGTGCGTTTCTTCTCCGATATCTCCACCTGGCGGAATGCTCTGTACGACCAGTTGACTGTTCAATCCGGTAAATAAAACCTTACGAAAATTCGTATTTTCCTGCGCAATGGTTACGATATTCGCATCATAGCTCGCGGGGATGTTTTTCACGGTCGAGGAAAAAATCAATCCTCTCACAAGAAAAAAGATAATGGCCAAAAAACATACAGTGATCACAATACCGCCAACGATAAGCCACTTCCGTGAAATTTTTAATTCCATAAATTTTTTAAAATTAAATTTTTATTGTATTGGTTTGTGCGCCGCCGCCTCAAGAATCTTTTTGACCTGCGCAATAAATTCGTCGTTATCAACACGCTTTTGAATATAATCCGTTATGGCAACCTCTTTCATCTTTTTCTCCGTTTCAATCGACAAGTCTTCATTCGTAAGCAAGACAATAGGAATGTGTGCTGTTTTCGCATCTTTCTTCAATCTGCCGGAGGCTTTTATGCCATCTATCCCCGGCAAATTCTTATCCATTAAAATAAGGTCGGGCTGAAGCCGTTCAGCCAGTTCCTGCCCCTGGTCGGCGTCCGGCGCATCAAGAACTTCATAACCGGCATTGCCAAGCAGGCTGCCGAAAAGCCGGCGCAGCACCGGATCGTCGTCAATGATCAAAATACGGATTTTTTCAGATGGCGCATCCATATATTTTTATTTTACGAAACGGCTTTGTCGCCGAGAATTTCTTTCACTTTTTTCACAATATCACGATACTCCCATTCGCTTTTGATGATAAAATCGAGAATCCCTATCTTTTTCGCTCTGGCGATCGTGACGGAATCCTGGGAATTGCTCCACATGATAACCCGGGCATTCTTGCCCCACTTGTCCCTGCGAAGATTCTCAAGGAAATAAAAACCATCGGTGTTAGGCATGAGATTATCGACAAGAATGAAGTCCGGATGGTCCTTAAGCGCACTATCCAAGCCTTCCTGGCCGTTGGTCGCCTTGATGACTGAAAAACCTTCGTGCACGAACTTATCCGAGATGCCGTTCAGAATAGACGCCTCATCTTCAATGATCAACATCTTTCTTTGTGGGATATCCATGATCGTTTTATTTTAATTCCAATCTTCGGGAACCTTCCTTTTTCTTCATGCCTTCAAGGGGGATGGTGACGTAGAATGTCGATCCCTTGTTTTCCTTTGATTCGAACCATATCTTCCCGCCTGTTTTTTCTATCGTTTCCTTGATGATATACAATCCAAGACCAGTGCCGTCAGGATCTTTTACCCGCGCGTTATCGGCCCGGAACATTTTCGTGAATATCTTCGACTGTGCATCTTCTGGAATTCCATAGCCGGTGTCGGTAACCGAGATAAGAACATTGGGACCGTCTTTTTTTATGTTAAGCGTTACGCTCCCTTCCGGGGGTGTGTATTTTACGGCATTCGAAAATAAGTTTTGAAATACCATTCGGATGATGTTGAGATCGGCGTTAATGGGGGGAAGGTCCTTTTCGAAGTTTTTATTTACCAGTAGCTTCTTTTCGTTGATTCTCAGTTCGAGATCCTTAAGCGCACTCTCCGCGACATTTTGAAGATTTATCTGTTCAGGTTCGACAACGAACACTCCCAGATCAACCCGCGAGACATTAAGAAGCGCCGTAATCAGATTGATCATGCGGTCATTGGCGTTTTTTATTTCTGTAAGATACTCGCGCTGCTTGTCGTTGAGCGGTCCGGCATCGCCATCGAGAAGCATGCCCGTATATCCCTTGAGCGCCGTGAGGGGCGTACGCAACTGATGTGAGGCGATAGAAACGAACTCATCCTTCGCCAGGTCGAGCGAACGCAATTCTTTATTCGCCAGTTCAACTTTTTTTGCCGTCACGGCAAGCTGTTTTGCTTTAATATCCAAATCCTTTGCCGTCACGAGCAATTTACGCCTGACACTCTCCTTCTCCTTGGCGGTCGTAGCGAGCTTTTTTGCGGTGACCACTAATTTATCCCTGACACTCTCCTTTTCTCTCGCTGTCATGGCAAGCTGTTTGGCTTTGAGCCGAAGCGTTTCTGCCGTCACTGCCAGCTTGTCCCTGATGTTCTCTTTTTCTTTGGCAGTTACTGCGAGCTGTTTAGCCTTAAGACGAAGTGCTTTCGCGGTTACCAGAAGCTTACGTCTGACGCTTTCCTTCTCCTTGGCGGTCGTGGCAAGCTGTTTGGCCGTGACCACAAGTTTATCCCTGACACTCTCCTTTTCTTCTGCGGTCGTAGCAAGCTGTTTTGCTCTAAGCCGCAACGCCTCCGCCGTTACCGCCAATTTACCTCTAATGCTCTCTTTTTCCTTGGCAGTAGCGGCGAGCTGGCGAGCCTTAAGTCGGAGCGTTTTTGCCGTCACCAAAAGCTTACGCCTGACACTCTCCTTTTCCTTGGCAGTAGCGGCGAGTTTTTTTGCCGTGACCACAAGTTTATCCCTGACGCTCTCCTTTTCTTCTGCGGTCGTAGCAAGCTGTTTTGCCTTGACCACCAATTTACTCCTGACGCCTTCCTTTTTCTTTGCTAAAACTTTCAACTTAAGGATCGTACTGTTGGTTGCGGAAACAATTGTTTTTTTATTCATGGAAAGTGTCCTAGCCACGGCTTGGAGCTTTTTCTAATGGCATATCGGCTTATAGTTCTACGCCGGTTTATTTTCTGCGGTTTCAAGAATCTTTTTCACGCGCTCAATGAATTCTTCGTTGCTGACCCCTTTTTGGATATACTCCGTCACTCCAACTTCTTTCATCCATGTTTGTGCCTCAAGGGACAGGTCGGCATTGGTAAGAAACGCAATAGGAACATCCGCCGCAGGAGAACCCGGTTCATTCCTTATCAAGTCGGCGGTTTTGATACCGTCGCTGCCCGGCATGTTGATGTCGAGCAACACAAGATCGGGATGAAATCTGCGCGCCATTTCCCGTCCAAGATCGCCGTTTCCGGCATAGATAACTTCATAGCCGGCCGACCCGAGCAAGCTGCCGAAAAGCCGTCGGCTCGTTGGATCGTCATCTATTATTAAAATATGCTTAGCAGTCGATTCTTTTTTAAGTGCTTCTTCCATGGTCTTTTTATTTTATTTTTATCGATCATTTTATTATGGGGGGCTTATTAATGGCCAACCAACACCTCAAGTCCATTTACCTTCGGCGATTTCAAGTCGAGCAACATGACCTTGAGCGGGAAATTCTCGTTGCGCGCCGTGTATTTTCCCGTACGGAAA
>CAZWWZ010000002.1:0-25964 GCA_964637795.1 uncultured Candidatus Saccharibacteria bacterium
TGATTTTTCGGAGAAATGCCAGGTGATTTATTTTGGCATTGATCCCGCGCGGTTCAAGATGACCGGCGACATACAGAAAAAAATTGCGGAGATACGGCAAGAATTTGGGACGCCACTCGTGCTTTCAGTCGGGCGATTGGTGTATTACAAAGGATTTCTTTATCTTATCGCGGCGATGAAAGGCGTTCCTGCGCATCTGCTCATTGTGGGCAGCGGACCTCTGAAAAATATTTTACAGAAAGAGATTGATGAATTGGAGATCGGCGAAAAGGTTCATATCATCGATCCCGTGGATGATCTTGTCCCTTATTATCATGCGTGCGATATTTTTGCGCTATCCTCTTGCGAACCGTCGGAAGTTTTCGGTATCGTACAGATCGAGGCGTTGGCGTGCGGTAAACCGGTGGTGAACACGGATCTTTCAACCGGCGTTCCGGAAGTAAGCGTTGATGGTATCACGGGAAGGACGGTGCCGATAAGGGATGCGGCGGCACTTGGCGGTGCATTGCGTGAGATTTTGACCAACAAAGAGGAATATAAAAAGTTTTCAGAAAATGCCGTTCGCGAAGTCGCGGAACGATTTACGAAGGAAAAGTTTTTTGCAGAGATGGAGAGATGGATTTTACAGTAAGTTTTGCAAAGTCTTAGAATAGCATCCTCTTTTGTCGTCCTGACGAAAGCCAGATTTATACCGAAGGAAAATGATAGGAGAATATTTTTAAAGGTATGGATGCCGGATCGAGTCCGGCATGATAGAGAAGGCACGGCTATTCGCTTCCGCGAGGATGACTTACTTGCGTGGCAAGGCAACATTAAAAAATCATTAAATCGAATTTGACAGGGTTGGGTAGATTGGTAAGATGGCGGAGTAATCACCAGGGATCAACACGCCAAAAGGTTCCGTCCTTCGGGGTGCTCTCATAAATTGGCCCGCCTCAGAAATGAGGCGGGCCAATTCGTTTTTCAGAAAGCAGTTTATTGAGCGTTTCTAAGGAATCAATTTTATCGTGTGCCAACTTTTTCAGCAGTGAAGAACATTTTTTATGAGATGGGCATAAAATTCGCTTCAATTTTCCTGTTTTTATGAGATGTTCGACGAGAGGATAAAAATCTCCATCACTTGATACGATGACAGCTCCGTCGTAATTTTTTAAATCTATCATCGCTTGCAATATAAGGTTAGCATCAACATTGCCTTTTATTATTCCCTTACCATAGGTCACTGGTCTAAATCTAAGGATGAAGCCGTCCTGTTTGAGATATTGGTAAAGCTTTTGATTTTCAGGAATAAATCCAAGAAAGATATATGCAACAGCAATATTATATTTTTCTTTGAGGTAGACCCTGAATTTTTTCCAGTCGAGCGTCCATTCTAGGTCTTTGATGCCTTTATAGATATTTTGTCCGTCAATAAAGGCATAGTTGTTCTCCGTCTTTCGCATGCGGCCATGCTAGCAAAGAGAAGATTAAATCTTTCTTAAAAACTTAAGCTAAGAAAGCATGGATCCCCGCCTGCGCGGGGATGACAGAAAAGAGAACCTGGGCCCCCGCCTTTGCGGGGGCGACAAAGAAGAGAGATTCCTCGCAGAGCTTCCGCCCTTGGCATGACGGGTCGGAATGGCAAAAGAGGTTTGGAATGACAAGGAAGAAAGCGCGGATTCTCGCCTGCGCGAGGATGACAAAAGAAGTGTGAGAACTACAGAGAGAGAGATTAAAAAAAGATTAAATCGAATTTGACTTTGATTTTGTAAAAGTTATCCTTTAGACAAGGCGGCAGTCTACATAACTGTGGGCTAAAATTTTTCGCTTGTCACGCAAAACGGTCACAAAAGTGGCCGTTTTGAGTTCTCTATTTCTTAGATTTTTTTAATAGTTCATTACTACACTGATTTAGTGCCGTGAACATGGGCCCGTAGTTCATGTAGTTAGAATGACGCCTTTGACAAGCAAAGAATCGGGTGCAAATCCCGGCGGGTCCACGGCATACTAAAAATATGGATATATACTTTTGCAAGGAACGACAGAATAGGTCAGAGAATGGCAATGCCAATTTATGCTTCAATCACGTTGGGAACTATGATCTTTTTCATCTCACGGAGCAGGGGTTCTCTAAGAATAAAAAGTGTCGAGCAGTAGACGATTCCGGAAACGGCGATGTTCAGGAGGACGTTAATATGCGCCGCGGAAAGCAGAATGGTGACGGCCGCCATGAGGGCGCCGCTTGCGATGATCCTTTTTGTGCGGGAGAAGACGTGAAATGGATTCAATTTTCTCATGGCATACCAAAGGTAGCCGTTGCTTAGTATTTGCGCGAGAAGCGTGGCGACTGCGGAGCCTGCCATGCCCCAACGAGGGATAAAAAGAAGATCGAACAGGACATTACCGAAACCGCCGATAGCGGAAGAAACGATCAGACTTTTCTGATGATCGTAGGCAAAGATGGCGTTTGAGATGATCCCACCGGCATAATCGAACGAGACACCGAGCATGAGAATGGAAAAAGCGATCCCGCCGATGGCATAGGGCGATCCGAAGACGAGACGCATGATGCTGCTTCCGAGGATGATCCCGCCGAGCGATAGTGGAACGGAGATGAGAAAAATAAGCACGATGGTCCGCTCAAGTGCAAATCGGAATTTGACGGGATCGTTTTTTGCGAGCCGTGCAAGAATAGGCAGGGTGCTCAATTGAACGATTGCCGGAACAAGGTAGAGCACCTGCACGATGCGGATCGCGGCCGAATAAACGCCGACTTCCGAGGCACTTCTCATCCAGCTTATAATGAGAATGTCGGTATTGGTGAGAAGCGCTCCAAGGGTGCTCGTCACGGCAAATGGCCACGCCGTTTTTATAATGGCGGTCATACGCGCGAACGACACGTTTGAAAGTATCCCGCGGAATTTTTTTCGCAGGAGCCATATGGCGACCAGGGCGCCGATGGCGGTTCCTATGACATAAGCTCCCGTAAAGGACATCGGTGTCGGGGCTTTCTTGAGGAGAATAAAACCGAAGATCACGATAGCGAGATTTGCCGAGAGAAACGCTACGGCATCCCACTGCATTTTTTCCTCGGCGCGGAAAAGCGATGAAAGGAATTCGCGCGTGCTATCGAAGATAATGATGAGAGCGACGAAAGGAAGAAGGATCTTTGCACCGGGAAGCGTCGAGAACAGGGGCGCGATCGTTACGACTACTAATACACTTGCCGCGATGATAACGATCTTCATGAGAAGCGTCGTCGCAAAAAGCTTTTGCCGCTCTTCGGGCGATGCTTTTGCTCCTTCGCGAATAAGAACCGCGTTGATGCCAGGATCTACGAAGAGCGTGAAGAATCCGGCGAGCGTTACGGCATAGGAGAATACGCCATAGCCCTCGGTACCGAGCACCCGCGCGGCGTAGATGACGATAATGGCTTTCAGCATGCGTCCGCCGAAGTTCGAGATGGAAAGCCAGACGGTATTTTTTGCGACCGTCTGCGTCGACGTTCCGTTCTTAAAAAGGAAAGATTTTATTTTTCGCCACATGGATGAAATAATTCGCTATTTTTTTGTCATCGTCCGCGAAGGCGGGCGATCCGTGCTTTATATTATGACCGGGGATGGTCCCGCTCCCGGAACCATGACGTAAAAATCAGATGTTACCACAAGGGCAATATTGTATAATTAACAATATCCTAAAAATGGCACTTCGTAAATCAAAACGAAAGAAAATAGTGGTCGCGGTAAGCGGTGGTTTCGATCCGATCCATGTCGGGCATGTGCGGATGTTTAAGGAAGCAAAAAAACTCGGCGACGAGCTGGTGGTCATTTTAAACAACGATAATTGGTTGCGCGCGAAGAAGATCCATATTTTTATGCCGGACAAAGAACGAAAGGAAGTGCTTGAGGCGCTTGGCCCCGTTGACCGCGTTGTTCTTACGAAACACGGAAAAAATCCGAAGGACATGAGCGTTTGCCGGGAACTTGCCGAACTGAAACCGGATATTTTTGCGAATGGCGGAGATCGGAAGCACGATAACATTCCCGAAGTTCCGGTTTGTGATGCGATCGGTTGTGAGATGGTTTTCAATGTCGGCGATGGCGGCAAGGTCCAATCGAGTTCTTGGCTTTTGGCGGATTACGTCGCGCGAGCGGCGAAGCGGGACGCGACGAAGAAAAACAAACCGCGGCGAAGAAAAAAATAGTTTTGAAATAATAAAACTATCCCTCGCCGTCGTCGTCCCTGGAGAGGGACGATCCGTGCTTCCGACCTCCTTTTGTTTTTTAAAGCACGGACCCCCGCCTCCGCGAGGGCGACAGAAAAGTGTCCCCGTAGAGGATAATAAATTAAGCTGCGAGCATGGCGAATCTTTTTTGCTGGCCTATTTTTGAGATGAGTCATAGAATGAATTTATGCATGACCACAAGGAGAAAGAGATACCGATCCCGCTGCCACCGAAGAAAGTGAGAGAAGTGAAACCTCTTCCCAGAAGAAGGTTCTTTAAAAATCTTGCCGTAAGGACGATCATGAGGCATGAAAACGTCGAGGAAAAAAAGACGCGTTTGCCGCACGGTATCTGGTGGGGTGTTGCCGGGATATTGGTTCTTTTTATCGCCGGGTTCGTGATCTCATCTATTTTAGTGAGGAAGAGCTTGTCGAATGAGATTTCATCGAAAGCAGGTTTGTTCCGTGAGGGGATCGCCGATCTGCAGAATGGAGAACCGACATCCGCCGCCCAGGAATTTTCATTGTTTTCCCAAAGCACCGGTGGATTTGCGCCGTTTCTGCAATGGCTTGGTTTTCTTTTTCAGGGGGGCACGAACACGGTAGCGGCATTCATGGATGTGACAAGGCAATTCTCCCAGCTCGCCGAGGAACTTGCCACGCTTGAGAATGACGCATTCAATTTGTGGCATGGCGGTGGCGCTGATTTTGTCACGCATCTTAAATTGATCCGCGAGACGCTTGCTGCGATCAATGCCGATAGCAGCAAACTTTCTGCCGTGATGCCATCGTTCGGCAGTCTGCTCGGTAACGGAAACACCTATCTTTCGCTTCAGACCCAGTCGGAAAGCGCCCAGAAATTCCTGGATGCCTTTATTCCGTGGGTTTCATCCCCGGCGCCGCATCACATCCTCGTCATGCTCCAAAATCCTTCCGAGATCCGTCCGGCGGGAGGATTTTTGGGAAGCTATGCGGATATCACGGTCGCAAGCGGAACGATCGTCGACATTTCGGTGCACGATATCGCGGATGCCGATACTGCTTTTACGCGCATGGTCGTTCCGCCTAAGCCGCTTCAACTCGAGGTTTCGCGCTGGCGCCCTGCGGACGCAAACTGGTTCTTTGATTTTCCGACCACGGCATCGAAGACCATGGAATTTTTCAATGAATCAAAATTGTATGCGTCGACTTCACCCGATTACTTTGACGCCGCAGTCGCGATTTCCCCGAAGGTGGTGCAGGACCTTCTTTCAGTGACTGGACCGATCACGGTCTCGAGCACAAAAACAACATTCACATCGGATAATTTTCTGGTACAGATCCAGAAGATCGTGCAGGCAGGGCAGGCGTCCGACGCAACCTATCCAAAGCAGGTGCTCCGCGATCTCATGAGTCAGCTTTCGGCACGCGTCGCGTCTTCGACGGATGCGGAACGCCAGAGCATGATCAGCATGGCTTCGGATTGGGCAGCGGAGAAGGACGTTATGGCATATTCGAGCAATGCCGACATGGAAAGTTTCCTTGAATCGTACGGCATCGGCGGCGACGTTTATGCATTGCCGCAGAATTTCAACGGGGACTATCTTGCGCTTGTCGATGCGAATGTGAATGGCGGGAAATCGGACCTTTCCGTTTCCGAGAACGTGACTTGGACGAGTCAGATCGGCACCGATGGAACGTTTACGGACAGTTTGATCGTTGATCGGAAGCATACTGGCAATACCAGCCCCTATTGGTGGTATAAAACGCAGAACCAGGTTTATCTTCAGGCGTTCGTTCCGCCCGATGGGGTTCTTACGAATGAGAATGGCGGCGTGAAAAAGAACATCGTACCAAAAGTGAACTATGCGGCGGATGGCTATTCGACCGATCCCTTGGTTGCGAGCGTGGAATCAAGCACGCAGATCTTCTTCAGCTACCCCGCCGTGACGGAGCATACGGAAGACGGCAAAATGGTTTTCGCAACATGGTCCATCGTATCTGCCGGCTCGTCGACGAAATTATCGTTTGAATACACGCACCATGCGTTTACGCCGCCCGCGGACGGCACGGTCTATCAGTTCGTGTTTGAAAAGCAGGCCGGTACGAACAGGAGCTATTCCCTCGAGGTTGATGCGCCGCTCGGTTATCAATTCGCCGAAACGAATCTGCCGTCGTGGACCTATCAATCGAACGATCTGCCGGGCCGGATGATCGTGACGCTGACATTGAAGAAAATATAAAAAAATTGTCCCCATGCATTCCTTGTCGTCGTCCCGCTCCCGGGACCATGACGGAAAGGACGATTTTTCGCTTTGTTCAGAAAGAATGAGAGGTTTAACATGCGACTTAGCATGACAGATAAGCCGCCATACGCTATGCTGTTTCTGACATGATCCCCGACAAGAATACCCGCAATTTCGTCATTATCGCGCATATTGATTCCGGCAAGTCGACTTTGGCTGACCGGCTTTTGGAGGTGACCGGAACAATACCGGAACGCTCGATGCGCGAGCAATATCTTGATCGGCTGCCATTGGAACGCGAACGGGGGATCACGATCAAGATGGCGCCGGTCAGGATGAACTATGAACATGCCGGAACGAAATATGTCCTGAATTTGATTGATACGCCGGGCCATTCCGATTTTTCCTATGAAGTTTCGCGCGCGCTCACGGCAGTCGAGGGAGCCGTTCTTCTTATTGATGGCACGAAAGGCATCCAGGCTCAAACGCTTTCCAATCTTCGCGGCGCACAGAGGGCGGGACTCGTGATCATTCCTGCGGTGAACAAGATCGATCTTCCGGCGTCGCACGTCGAGGACGTGATCGCTTCGACCGCGGAACTTCTGGGTGTTCAGAAAGAAGAGGTGTTTCGCATTTCTGCAAAGACCGGGGAAGGCGTGAAAGAATTGCTCGCTGCCGTGGTACTGAAAGTGCCGCCGCCGAGAAAAATGCAGGATCTGAATGCTGTGGCGGAAAATGTTTCCCGGGCGCTCATTTTCGATTCGCTCTACGACGATCACAAGGGCATCATCGCTTTCGTCCGGGTCTTCGACGGTTCGTTCAAAGTTGAAGATATGGAGCTCGGCGCGTCCGGTGCGCGCTTCAGGCCGAAAGAGGTCGGTTACTTTTCGCCCGATCTTATCGTGGCGTCCGAAATAAAGAACGGGGAGATCGGCTATATCGCCACGGGCCTCAAGGAACCTGCGCTCGTGAAGATCGGCGATACTATTCTTGCCGACAGCAAAGAAGAGCTCGTGCGCGGCGAAAAAGAGAGGCTTGCTCTTTCCGGTTATCGCGAACCCGGGCCGGTGGTTTTCATTTCTTTCTATCCTGACGGCGCGACGAAGTTCGATGATCTGAAGCGGGCATTCGAAAAATTGCGCCTGAACGATGCGGCGCTTTCTTTCGAACCGGATTCGAACGACGCGCTCGGCAGGGGGCTTAAGGTCGGTTTTCTCGGTCAGCTCCATTTTGAGATAACCGCAAGCCGCCTGAAGAGCGAATATAATCTCGAATTTTTGACGAGCTTTCCTTCGATCGCCTATCGCATTCAGAACAAAGGCACCGTGACCGTCATAAAACAACCGCAGGATTTTCCGGACAAGCCGGAAAAGGTATGGGAGCCGATGGTCGCGCTCGAGATCCTCGCGCCAAAGGAATATTTGAGCGCGGTCTTGAGCCTGCAGACGGTGTTCGACATCGAGGTCGCCGACATCAAAGCGATCGGTGAAAATCTGTTGATCGAGTCCTTGATGCCGCTTCGCGAACTGATCCGGGATTTTGACGATCGGTTGAAATCCGTTTCGCAGGGTTATGCTTCGTTTACGTATGAGATAGCGGGCGAGCGGGAAGCCGAGGTTGAGAAGCTGGAAATTCTGATCGTGAACGACGCCGTGCCGGCATTGACGCGCATCGTACCTAAAAAAGACCTTGAATATGAAGGAAGAAAGACCGTCGAGCGGCTGAAGGAACTTTTGCCGAAAGAGCAGTTCTCGCAGGCGATCCAGGCGCGTTCGCAGGGGCGCATTATCGCACGCGAGACGATTCCCGCCATGAAAAAGGAGCTTGGCAATTTCGGCAAGAACGGCGGCGATTGGACACGGAAAATGAAGCTTTGGAAAAAGCAGCAGAGAGGCAAGGAACGGCTGCAGAGCACAGCTCGCGTCGAGCTATCTCCTGAAGTGTTCAGGGAGATATTGAAGAAATAAGAATCGACGTACTCTGTCATTCCGAGTCCGCGAGGAATCTCGTTTCAACGAAACATTTGAAATATCATCGAGATTCCTCGGCAAGCTCGGAATGACGGGATATCTTATTTTTCCTTGACTCAAATTTATCAATCAGGAATAATGCTTATTATCGAGGGAAAGTTTTTGCTTGATTTGAACGTAAAGGTCGAAACCGAAAGAAACACTGAAATGGCAAATTCACCTACAGCAGACCAGGAATTTCTTGAATATCTGGTAAAGTCACTAGTAGATCATCCGGAAGATGTGAAGGTCGATCGTAAAGTCGATGAAATGGGGGTCCTGCTTTCGCTTCATGTGAATGCGATGGATATGGGACAGGTGGTCGGTCGCCAGGGTGCGACCGCGAAGGCTATTAGATCGCTCTTGAAGATCGTTGGCGTAAAGAACAACGCCCGCGTGAATCTTAAGATCGAGGAGCCGGAAGGCAGTACGCATGTGCCGCGTTTCCAGGGCGGCGAAGCGGGCGGTCCGCAGCCGGAAAAGCCGACGGATAGCGGAAGCAAGGAAGAATATTAGAACAAATCCCCGCGAGAGCGGGGATTTGTTCTAATAAAAGTAGTGTCATGGTCCCGGAAGCGGGACCACCCGTGCTTCCAGTCTCTTTATTTCTTAAAGCATGGACCCTCGACCAGGTCGAGGGCGACGGAAAAAGGCGAGATGGTAATTATCATCTTGCATTTTCATTATTTTGGATATATTATTTTTTTGTCATTCCGAGCATCGCGAAGAATAGGATGCAAGATCCTTCGCGGCGCTCAGGATGACTTGATTTATTATCATGTCTCTTGCTTATACCGATTTAACGAAGGGAGTCCTTTTCATTATGGACGGTTCGCCATACGAGGTTTTGGAGACTCATTTTTTGCGCATGCAACAGCGAAAGGCTGTCGTGCAGACGAAGATCCGCAATCTCATGACGAATAAGATACTTGATCGCAATTTCCAGGCGAGCGATTTTTTCGAGGAGGCGGAGATCGAAAGGAAAAACGCGATCTTCATTTATGAGAGCAAGGGACAATATTGGTTCCACGACGAAGGAAATACCAAGAACCGTTTTCTCATCGGTGCGGATCTGCTTGGTGAACAAGGGAAGTTTTTGAAGCCTGACACGAAAGTGACGACAATGGTCTTTAATGACAAGGTTATCAAGGTGGATATTCCGGTCAAGATGGAATTCAAGGTGATCGAAGCGCCTCCGGCGATCCGCGGCAACACTTCGCAGGGCGGCACTAAGACCGTGGTCATTGAAGGCGGCGCAAAAGTGAACGTTCCGCTTTTTGTGAACGAAGGAGAAACTATCCGTATCAATACGCAGACCGGCGAATACGTTGAAAGAGTCTAGCCGTCATTCCGAGCTTGCGAAGAATCTCTAATTCCTGTCGTTCCCGCGAAAGCGTGAATCCAGGTTTTTTGTAGTATGATAAAAAGTGATGCCCGCCTTTTGAGGGGCGGGCAAGAGCTGTTGGGATCAGTCGCGATCGCGGCAAATCCAGTTAAGAAATCGGGTATCAAGCCTCCATTCGGCGGCGGTAGCAGCGGTAGCGAGAATCACTATCATCACTATGCCGAATATCCGATTGTGAAAGCTGTGATCGGTCGCGAGCAAGTAGATGCTGATCGCGGCTATGATCCATGTAAAAATAACTTTTTTCATGGAGCCTCCTCTGTTGATTTTATAAAATTATTTTATTTTTATGTCAATCTCTCACGAAACAGTTTTTGTCGGTATGTCCGGCGGGGTGGACAGCTCTGTTGCGGCGTTTTTATTGAAGAAACAGGGCTATAATGTCGTGGGTGTTTTTATGCGCTGCTATAATCTTGACGGTTGCGCCGAGCGCGATGCCGAGGATGCCCGTCGTGTCGCCGAACATATCGGCATTCCGTTCTATGTTTGGGATTTCGAACAGGAATACAAGGATCGCGTAGTGAACTATATGGTGGATGGTTATCGCGCGGGCATCACGCCGAATCCGGACGTGATGTGCAATCGTGAGATAAAGTTCGGCTTGTTCTATGAAAAAGCGTTGTCCATGGGTGCGGATTATGTCGCAACCGGACATTATGTTCGCCTAGAGGAGAATACCCCCCCCTTGTCATCCCCACGAAGGCGGGGATCCAGTACGTCCGATAGATTTTTCTTAAAAGAAGCCAAGGATTTGAACAAGGATCAGTCTTATTTTCTTTGGACGCTCACCGAAGAACAACTCCGGCATTGTCTATTCCCGATCGGCGATTATCTGAAACCCCGCGTGCGCGAGATCGCGCGCAAGGCGGAATTGCCGACGGCGGACAAAAAAGATTCGCAGGGGATCTGTTTCCTCGGCAATATTTCGATCGATGATTTTTTGAAGGAATATATTCCCGAGCATCGCGGAGCGCTCGTCACGACGACGGGCGAAAAAATAGGGGAACATCACGGCACGGAATTTTATACGATCGGCCAGCGGCACATCGATGCGGATTTCCAATTTCCGAAGGCCGGTGCCGTGGCGCGCAAGCCTTTCTATGTTGCCGGAAAAGATGCCGCGACGAATACGGTCGTCGTCGCCGAAGGGGACGATAATTCGGCGCTCTATAAAAATGAGGTTTCTTTGACGGATGTGCATTTTATCGATCCGTTATTCGCTCATTCGGCAGTTAAGCCGACAAATGAGGGCCTGCCGGTTTTTGCGCGGGTTCGCTATCGCCAGCCCCTCGCGAAGGCCGTATTATGCAAGAAGAAAAAGGAGGTAAAAAACGAAAAAGACGCCTGGTCGCTCATTTTTGATAAGCCGCAGAAGTTCATCGCTCCGGGCCAGTCGGCGGTTTTTTACTTACCTGGCCCTGCGTCCAGTAAAACAATGCTCGGAGGAGGAATCATCGTCAGTGCGGAATGACAATAAGATTCCAGGCGACTTATCAACACGTTTTGTTTACACCCTTCTTTTTTATCTATAAGATGAAAACATAAGGGATATATTCCCGAATCAGCCCCCTCGTCCGGAGCGAACAAATATACATGCACATGCATATAAAAAGTAAAATAGTGGCGGCGCTTGCGCTTGCCGTTTTTGTGGCATTCGGGGTTTCTTCGGTACATGCCGCCACGACGGCGGATATCCAGGCGCAGATCCAGGCGCTTCTTGCACAAATACAGGCTCTTCAGGCTCAGCTTCCGACACAGCAGAGCAATTCAACGTCGACCGCCTGGTGCTACACTTTCAATACGAATCTTTCCATCGGAATGTCAGAGACTGACGTCACCGATCTCCAGACAGCTTTGCAGAAAGATGGAGAATCAGTGACGGCGACGGGCACGTTCGATGATCAGACCGCTTCTGCGGTCACGGCATTTCAGGAGAAATATGCGAGCATTATCTTGACGCCCTATGGTCTTTCAAACGGCACGGGCTATGTGGGGAAGACGACCAGGGCTGAGTTGAATTCGCTTTTCGGTTGCAATAGAAGCATTTCTCTGCCGACATCAACTCGTGTTTGTCCCGCATGGGGATGCAATGGACCTGAGCCGATCGTGCCAATAAGAATAGCACCAACATCTACATCCCAGGGGCTTGGCGTCCTTACGGTGGCGCAGGACAGTTCGAATCCGCCTGCGGAGCAGGTTGTCATGGGTTCGACTGGTAACGTATTGGGGATATACCGATTTACCGAGACAACGGGAGCTGAAGCAGTAAAACTTACTGATCTGTCTCTGATGGATGCTGCATCGGCCTCAACGGGCGCGCCTAATACCTATTTCTCGAATATACAGCTGTACAACGGTTCTACGTTATTGGGCACCGCAACTCTCACGGGAACTTCAAATAATGGATTTGATTACAATTACGCCATACATTTTTCAACGCCCGTGATCATTCCGGCGGGCAATGCGATCGTACTCACCCTCAAGGGCGACGTTTTATCGTATCAGTCCGGCGGAGCCACGGATCTGTCGGCGCATGTTTTCGACGTTACAGGAGGTACCGCGGTTGGTGCGACTTCAAACGAAATGATCTCATTGACGGTGCCCGCTTGTAGCATGACATCGCCGGCGAACGCTTGCCCATCGGGTAATCTCGTTACGGTCTATCGCACCAACATCACGGTTGTTGCTGTTTCCGCAACCTCCGACGGCACGCGGTTACCGAGCACGGCGGACAATATAGGATCGCTCACGTTCACCGCAAACACGGCTGGCTCGGCTATTCTCGATAAGGTCGTCGTGACCTTTTCCGGCACGGAGGTTCCTTTATTGTCCAATGGCGTGGCATTGTACGATTCTGCGACGGGCCTCGCCATAAATGGCCAGCTGGCTTATAACGGCAATGTTCCATCCGAGACGATGACGTTCTCACCGAACGCCACTATTTCCGCTGGTACCTCAAAGACCTACAATGTACGCATAAATTCCAGTGCATTCACTTCCGGCGGGACGCTTTATGCGACGATCAACGATATATCCGATGTGACATTCACGGATGGCGTGGATTCTCAGGCGACGCCGAATCTTTTTCTTCCGACGAGCGCCGTGCCTATCACGATCAATAGTATGATGTATGGAAGCGGATCTGGTTCATCCGTTCCGACGGTGACGATCTCCGCCAACCCGACGGCGATCACGGGTGGCCAGTCGTTCGTGCTCACATGGTCAAGTACGGGAGCGACGAATTGCGCAGTAGCCGCCGGACATGGGTACAATGACAATGGCGCCTGGTCACAAAGCGATCTTCCCTCTGCCAGTTCAACGCAAATTTATCCCTATCCTTCTTCGGCGACGTCATATACGGCGCAGTATCAAATGACATGTACCGGTTCCGGCGGGACGAGCGCTCCCGCTTCTGCGTCCGTGACGGTAACGCCGCCGGCAGGAGGAGTGCCGACGATCTCTATCGCGAATATCTCGGGAGTGCAAGCGTCATACCAGCCGAATCAGGCAATCTCTTTCGCGCTGAGCGGTACCCAATCGAACGGTCAGCCGGTTTCTGATTCGAACGGCTTCAATGTGCAGACATACGTTGGAGTTCCGGGTGCGACGTCGTATCTCAATGGCGTGAATGGTAGCTATAGCAGCGCCACGGGATTGTGGCAGGTAACGATTCCCGCTCCTTCTACTGCGGGGACATATAACCTGAGCGTTGTATTGTATTGCGGAACCACAAACGGCGTATGCTCCGGTCAATATCAAAACTTCGGGCCAAGTTCCGAGGCTATCAAGAATATCACTTTCACCGTCTCTTCTTCTGCTGCTTCCGTTCCGACGGTGACGATCTCCGCCAACCCGACGACGGTAGCTTCCGGCCAGTCGGCGACGCTCTCCTGGTCCAGCACGAATGCAACGGCCTGCACCGCGTCCGGTGCATGGTTGGGTTCGCAAGCATTGAGCGGATCAACCCCCGTGACTCCGGTAAGTGGCAGTGCGAATGTGTACACTATCACCTGCACCGGTGCCGGCGGCGCGAGCAGCGCTTCGGCGACGGTTACGGTAGCAACAACGATCACGAAGTTCCCGGTTGCATGTCCTATGGTGATTCCTTATTGTCCGTATGGCTATCAGAGCATAACTAACAGTAATGGTTGCGTTACAAGGGTTTGCAATTCTGCACCCTCCATTCCTGCGCCGACGGTAACTCTTTCCGCTAATCCAACAACGATCACCGTTGGCCAGTCGGCGACGCTCTCCTGGTCCAGCACGAATGCAACGGCCTGCACCGCATCCGGTTCATGGTTGGGTTCTGAGGCCCTGAACGGTTCAACGCCTGAAATTCCGGCAAGTGCCGGAACGGCTACTTATGGTATCACCTGCACCGGTGCCGGCGGTACGAGCAGTGCATCGACAACGGTCACGGTGAATCCTTCAACGATCACCAGACTTCCCATAGCGTGTCCCATGTTCAGACTTTTTTGTCCCTATGGCGGTTATAGCGTCATCGGAAGCAATGGTTGCAGTGAGATGATCTGCAATCCTGCGCCCTCGTCAACTACTTCTTCTCTCTCACCGACCACGAGCGACCAGACTGCGATCATCGCGCAATCGTTTCAGAGTATCTTGAAGGGGATGAGCAATTTATTGAAGTCGTTATAGTTTTTTCTGTGCGAAGAAGGTATAAAAAGGCGGATCTCCGGATCCGCCTTTTTATCAAGTCATTTTGTTTTGATTGATTCGCTTGCGAATCTGGTGATAATTCAATAGACTTCAAGGTGAGATAAATATGCCGCCATCGTCTAACGGCTAGGACGGCGCCCTTTCACGGCGTAAATTCGGGTTCGATTCCCGGTGGCGGTACTGATATAAAATAGACCATCTTTTTAAAGATGGTCTATTTTATATCAGCCTTATAGAGAATCGAACGTCGGAGCAAGATTTTTCAGCAGAAAAATCTTGTGAGGCGGTGCCCAGACCTCGCGTGAGCGGCGGCGAGCGCGAGAGTCGCGGGCGATTCCCGGTGGCGGTACTTGAAATTGTCATCCAGCGGCCGAATTGTTTCTTAATCAAGAAAAGATTCTTTGCAAAGCTCAGAATGACAGAGCTGCCTAGATGCCGGCGTGCGACGGCACGACAGAGGAAAAGATCCGAGCGGAGGGGACGGCTTGTTGGAATGACTAAAAATATGGGCAATGGAAAGGGGGCGGGTGATAAAGTAGGGGGAGATCGGCTGATCAAAGTCATTTCAAAAAGCCGTCCCCGGAGCTGTTGCATTAGATAATGCAACCTGCTATACTCTTTGCGATATGGCAGACGATAATTCAACGGAAAAGCAGGAGAATATCTATCCGGCCGAAGGGTCCCGCGAAATGATCGAAGCGGGTGTTTTTTATGGCCGGAAGAAAAGCAAGACGAACCCGAAGATGCGCCAGTTCATTTTGGCGAATCGGGGCGGTATCGAGATAGTGAATCTTCAAAAGACGACCGAAGGCCTCGAAAGGGCCACGGGTTTCATCAAGGAAAAGGTTCGCAATGGCGGCACGCTTCTTTTTGTGGGAACGTCCCCGGCTGCCGATGTCGCTATCGAGCGGATCGCCAAGGAATTTTCCATGCCTTATGTTATTTTGCGCTGGATCGGCGGCACACTCACCAATTTCAAGATCATTTCCGGGCGGGTTGAACATTTGAAAAGTCTCCGGACAGATCTTCTTTCCGGCGCGCTCGATGAGAAATATACGAAGAAAGAGCGGCTCGAGATGGAACGTGAGGTGAAGCGTCTTGAAGAGCTGATGGGCGGCCTTGAAACCATGACGCGCGAACCGGATCTTGTGGTTGTGGTCGATCCGAGCCTTCACGCGACGGCGGTCAGAGAAGCGAGGATCAGGCGCATTCCGATAGTCGCATTTGCAAACGTCGATGCGGACCCCGATGTCATTGATTATCTCGTGCCGGGTAATGATAAGGCGAGAATGAGCGTTTCGTGGTTCCTGGATAATATTGAAAAAGCGGTCAAGGAAGGTATTGCGGAGCGGGCAATGGCGGTAGCGGCAAAAGAGAAAGAATCGGAGAAAGAGGTTAAGGCATAAGCATCACAGATATCATTTTATTTTCCATGACAGAGAAGAAAAATTCTTCGGAAGCAGTTCAGAAATTAAGGGAGGCGACCGGGGCCGGGGTTATGGATTGTTATCATGCCCTTCAGGAAGCCGGCAACGATTTCGATAAGGCCGTCAGCATCATCCGCGAAAAAGGGTTTTCAAAAGCGGAAAAGCGGGCCGATCGTGAAACGGGCGCGGGTATGATCCATTCCTATCTTCATAATGGCCGCATTGGAGTTCTTGTAAATCTTCGGGCGGAGACGGATTTTGTGGTGCGTTCGGATCCTTTTCAGCAGTTGGCGCATGAGCTTGTGATGCAGATCGCGGCAACCGCACCGAAGGATGTCGAGGCGCTGTTGGCGGAACCTTACATTAAAGACGAATCGAGGACCGTACAGGATCTCGTGAACGAAGTCATTGCAAAGACCGGCGAAAAGATCGCCATCAAGGAATTCTCCCGCCTGGAAGCATAGAATGTTCTGGTGTTATAATGTTCGAGTGTTCTATCGGGGTGGCGTTTTTTGTTCATTTTAACGATAGGGCATTACGACTTATTTTATGATGTTTTTCTTTACCATCCTTCTCATGTTCGCTTTGGGTACCGTACTTTATCTTATGGTGCATGCTTTGCCGCGCGTCGCAGAAGAGCCGCAAGATAAGGAAACTTTTCTTGATCGGTGGGCGCGTTCACGGATCCCCGAGAGGATCGATGCGGCATTCAATAGTTTTTTGGTTAAGTTTCTCCGGCGCGTGAAGGTGATCGCTTTGAAATTCGATAATGCCGTGAGCGTCGGGCTCCGCAGGGCGACCGCCGAAGAGAAGGACAAAAAAGGATTTGAGCTGAAAGATATCGCAGAACCTTCCGAAAATGGCAGCGAGAAAAAGAAGAGCGAAACGGAATAACGCGGGCTAAACAATCGGCTCATTTATATGAATGAGCCGATAAAATTTTTTATATCATGCAAAATTTCCCCTTTTTCGATGCGCATACGCATACGCAGTTCGCGGCCTACGAGGCCGATCGTGAGGCGGTGATTTTGCGCGCCAAGGATGCAGGTGTGCGTTTTGTGAATGTCGGAACGCAGAAGGATACATCGCGTCGTGCGGTTGAGTTTGCGGAACGGCACGACGGCGTTTTCGCCGTGGTCGGACTTCATCCGATCCATACATCAAAGTCGTTTCATGACACGGACGAGCTTGGTGGCGATGCGGACACTAAAGGTTTCATCTCGCGTGGCGAGGTTTTTGACACTGCATATTATCGCGAACTGGCATTGCATTCAAAAACGCTTGCAATCGGCGAATGCGGACTTGATTACTTTCATTTTAACGAGGATGAAAGCCGGGACGTGCAGATCCAAAAACAAAAGGATGCGTTCCTCGCGCAGGTCGCGCTTGCGGCTGAAGTGAAGAAACCATTGATGATCCATTGCCGTGAGGCGCTTCCCGATCTTATTGCCATGCTTCATTCGCGATCGGCCGTTCTCGGCACTGAAAATCCGGGCATCGTTCATTTTTTCACCGGAACGGTCGCCGAGGCTCAGGAATTGCTCGATCTTGGTTTTTCATTCACGTTCGGCGGTGCTATTACATTTCCGCCACGGAAAGGAAAGGAGGCGGGGGATTATGACGAAGTGGTTCGTTTTATTCCGCTCGACAGGATCCTTTCCGAGACTGATGCGCCATATGTTACGCCAGTGCCGCACCGCGGCGAACGGAACGAACCAGCGTATGTCGTTGAGGTCGTAAAGAAGCTGGCTGAGCTAAAAGGGATAACCGTGGATGAGATGGCGGCACGGATCTTAAAGAACGCGAAGCGGATCTTCGGGGTCTAAGACCGACGCCCCATTTTTGCATAGACAACAAAAAGAGCCGATTTCTCGGCTCTTTTTGTTGTCTTCCGGGATCTTATTTCTTGTTCTTATGCTTCTTTGCTTTTTCTTCCAACATAATCCGCTTGATCTCTAGCCGCTTCTTGGTTTTGGGAGAATTCGATTTTTGTCTTTTGAGCCCTGAGTTTCTTTTTGCCATATGTTTTTTACTGATTTAGTTGATTATTATCCGAAGTGTAACAGAAAATGCTCATAAAGTGAAGCGTGTCTTCTGTGGTCACGAAGCGCTGCTCTTAAAAATTTTTGTGAGGAGCGTGATGACCCGATCGTATGGATATGTTTATTCTAGCCATTTTAGTACGCGCAGGGAGAACTGTGTTCAAATGATTTTATCCAAATCCAAGGTCGTAAGCAGTTTATGAGCTTGGATTTGGGGATGGGCAGCTCTTGGAGCTGCCCATCGCGGTTCTTGATGAGCGGGATAGATCAAGCCGTTACGTTAGGCCCGATTTGCCGGTGGTGCATCGGCTGCCGCCGATTTTGCCTTTTGCTCCAACAAGCTATCGAGCACGCCGAGAAAGTTCTCGCCGTACCCGTGGATCGCCGTTTGAGCCTTCCATTCCGTGATTATTGCGTCATGGTTTTTAGGGATCTTGGTCATCCTGATCAGGCCCCCTAGGCCCCCTAACTGGCATTGGGTTGCGTGATGGATCGCGTCCACGATCGTCTCGTGGAAGGGTTTATAATCGGTTTCCGGCATTTCATTGCCTCCTTGATTCTCCCGACCGGAATGTCGAGTTTCTGATATGGTTATATTGTTTTTTCATGGGATTGTCCAGCGTGCAGGACGTGGATCGAGCGAAAATTTCAATAAAACAGGGCCCTTATCGGGATTTTTCGAAGAAAAGAGGAAGCATGGAACTCTGTTTTTTGGGCGGCCATAGGCGATAAAAAAGGAGGGATTTTTTTAAGAAGCATGGAACTGTTGCTTTTTTGCAAAAGATTTTGTAATATAGATCCATGCTTACAAAACGAGTGAAATCGCGCATTGCTGGAGAGTTTCAAAAGCACGAAACGGACACGGGTTCAGCCGAGGTCCAGATCGCGCTCCTTTCCCGGCAGATCGACGAGCTCGCTGCGCACTTGAAGAAGAATCCGAAGGATAACCATTCCCGTCGCGGTTTGCTTAAAATGGTTTCGAATCGCCGTAAGCTTTTGGCGTACTTGAAGAAGAAAGAGCCGTCAGTCTACGAAAAAGTCATCAAAAAATTGGACTTAAAGAAGTAGGCCATAGTCGTGGACCCACAAAAAGAAGCGGAAGTTGCCATTCCGAGCTTTGCGAAAAATACCAGGCGAGATACGAAATAAGAAGTATGAGATATGAATAATTTATTCGTACTTCATATCTCGAATCTCATATCTCGGTCGTGTGGGATTCCTCCTAAAGCTCGAGATGACTGCCGCTTCATAAGTAAGCGAGTCATATAGTTTATGAGATCTCCAGCACAGTATCCTAATCAGCGCGTCGGCATTTTCATCGATGTGCAGAATTTGTACCATTCCGCGAGGAATATTTATCATGGCCGCGTGAGTTACGAGGAACTTATTAAGCATCTCGTGGGAGAGCGCCAGCTTATCCGTGCGGTCGCGTATGTCGTAAAGAGCGAGGGGATCATCGATATTCCGGCGACACGCCATAGTCCAAGCCAGGGCCAGAATGCCGCTGCAGAAGCTTCTGCAGAAGGCTCGTTTTTCGAAGCGCTTGAAAAAGCGGGGCTTGAACTTCGCATGAAGGATCTGCAGGTATGGGCGGACGGCGCGAAGAAAGCTGATTGGACGTCGGTATGGCGGTCGATGCCATCCGTATGTCGTCATTTCTTGACGTGATCGTTCTGGTTACGGGCGACGGCGATTTTATTCCGCTCGTTGATTATCTGAAATGGGGTGCAGGACGCGTGGTCGAGGTCGCCGCATTTCGGCGAAGCGCATCCGCAAAATTACAGGAGGCAGCCGATCGTTTCGTGAATATCGAAGATATTCCCCGAGCGATCATGAAGATCAGAACGAAAAAGTAACCGCGTTCGACGCGGTCATCCTCGCCCCCGCCTGCGCGAGGGCGGGCTCCGGCGAGGATCCAGTGCTTCGATAAAATAAAAAATTAACCGTTGTTGTCATTTCGAACTTTGGAAAAAATACCCGAGCGAGATACGAGATAGGAAGTATGAGATATGAATAATTCATTCATACTTCCTATCTCGTATCTCATATCTCAGCCATACAGGATTTTTTCAAAGTTCGGGATGGCAGCGGACAAATCAAAAATAAAATGAGAAATAAAAAGGAGTTTTCGACGGAAATTGCAGGAAAGAAATTAACGATTGAGGTTTCGGAACTCGCTGAGCAGGCGAATGCTGCCGTACTCGCCAAGTATGGCGAGACGGTGATCTTGGCGACCGCAGTGATGGGTCGAAGAGATGTGGATATGGATTACATGCCGCTCAAAGTGGATTACGAAGAGCGGTTCTACGCTGCCGGAAAGATCATTGGCAGCCGCTATGTCCGCCGCGAAGGCAAAGCTTCGGAAGAAGCGGTGCTTGCCGGCCGCCTTGTCGACCGCACGATCCGCCCGCTCTTTGACGACCGTATGCGCCGTGATATCCAGGTTGTGGTGACCGTGCTGCAGATAGATGAAGAGAACGATCCTGAGTTCGTTGGTTTGCTTGGCGCTTCAACCGCGCTTCTTATTTCCGATATTCCGTGGAACGGTCCGGTCGCCGGCGTGCGCGTCGCGCAGTGGGCCGACGGCTATAAGATAAATCCGGACAATTCCTATGTAACGGCAAATCCGCCGATCTTCGATGCATTCGTTTCCGGATCGAAAGACCGGATCAATATGATCGAGCTGGGCGGTCTCGACGCGCAGGAAAAAGACGTCGTTGCCGGATTCAAGATGGCGCAGGAATCGATCAATCAGCTTATCGATTTCGAGGAAAAGATCCGCAAGGAGATCGGCAAGGAAAAAGCGGTGGTGAATCTTGCGGAGCCTGATCCGGAGATCAAGGCTGCCGTCGAAGCGTTCATTGCGGGCAAACTCGAAGCGGCGGTCTATCATCCGAGCAAGATGGAACAGCAGAGCGAGATCGGCAAATTGAAGACCGCGCTCAATCTCCATCTCAAGGAAACATTCGAGGATCAAGGAAAGAAAGTGAACTGGAAAGCCGCAGATTTCCTTTTTGAGGATGCCATCAATCAGCTTATCCATAAAAATATTCTCGAACAGGAACGCCGCCCTGACGGGCGGAAGCTTGATGAATTGCGCGCACTCGATGCAGAGGTAGGACTTTTTTCGCGTACGCATGGCTCGGCGCTTTTCCGCCGCGGCAATACACAGGCTTTGGCTGTAACGACCTTGGCTGCGCCGGGTGCCGAACAGCTTATTGAAACAATGGAGACGCAGGGGAAGCGCCGGTTTCTGTTGCACTATAACTTCCCGCCGTTCTCGGTCGGCGAGGTGGGCAATTTCCGCGGTCCCGGACGGCGCGAGATCGGCCATGGCAATTTGGCGCGCAAGTCGCTCGAGCGCCTGATCCCGACCAAAGAGGAATTCCCGTACACGATCCGCGTAGTTTCCGAGATCATGTCCTCGAACGGTTCTTCCTCGCAGGCGACGATCTGCGCGGCGGCGCTTTCAATGATGGATGCGGGCGTTCCTTTGAAAAAACCGGCGGCAGGCGTCGCGATGGGACTTATGATGAGCGACGTTGATCACTACAAAATTCTGACCGATATCCAGGGCCCCGAAGACCATCACGGCGACATGGATCTGAAGGTTGCGGGTACGGTGGATGGCGTGACCGGTATGCAAATGGACGTGAAAGTGGACGGTCTTACGATCGAGATCCTCGAAAAGGCGTTCGAGCAGACGCGGCGCGCGCGCCTCGAAATTTTGAAAGTGCTCACGGCGACCCTTCCTGAGCCGCGCAAAGAACTTTCGCCTTTTGTTCCGGCGATCCAGCAGCTCAAGATCCCGGCCGAAAAGATAGGTTTGCTTATCGGCCCCGGCGGGAAGACCATCAATGGTCTTATCGAAAAATACGGCTTGAGCGGCATTGATGTCGATGAAGACGGCGGCGTGTTCGTCTCCGGTACCGACCACGCGAAAGTTGCGGCTGCGGCTGCGGAGATCGCAGGATTCACCAAAGAGTTCAAAGTTGGCGAGATCGTTGAGGGCAATATCGTGAAGATCCTCGAATTCGGCGCCATCATGGATCTCGGCGGCGGCAAAGATGGCATGATCCACGTTTCGGAGTTGAAGGATGGGTTCGTGAAGAACGTTGAAGATGTCGTGAAGCTCGGTGATTTTGTCCGCGCGAAGATCATCAGTGTCGAGGAAGGTGGCGGCAAGATACGGTTGTCCATCAAACAGTTGGAGGGATAAAAACAAAATTTTGTCATTTCCGTCCCCCGAAAGATTCGGGATAAACTTCATCGGGAATCCGGGACTGTTTAAGAAAGGATCTGGATTCCGGCTGGAGTTTACCCCGTGTGCCCATACAGGTTTGGAATGACAGATAAAAAAGCAGTAGATCCCCGCCGAAGCCTGCCCTCGCGGGCGATGGGCGGGGGCGACAGAAGATAAAACCTTCCGTCGTTTTGTGCTAAACTATCTCTATGGCTGACGCTTCAGACACTTCTCAGGTTCTACCAACCGCGCCCCCGCCTCCGCAAGAAGTGAAGGTACGGACATTGAAGTCAGATCTTGCTTCGATTGCCGCAAGCGGCGGCGGTTTGCCGCGGTATGAGAATGTGAAGATATCCCGAACGGAACAACAGCAGAAAAGCACCGTGAATCCTTTGATGGTGATCGTTGTGATCGTGCTTCTGCTTATCATTTTCCTGATCGCCGGCTATTTTGTCTATCAGCTCGTACTGAAAAAATAATGAAGCTTTTGACGCTGAATACCTGGGGCGGCAAAATGCATGCCCCGCTTATGAATTTTATCGGGAAAATGTCTTCGGACGTGGACATTTTTTGCTTTCAGGAAGTGTTCAGCACGACCACGGACCTTGAGTTCGGCAGGAGCGGGGAAAAGATGGATCTGTATCAGAATATTTCAAAAATACTGACGTCCCATAGAGGCCATCTCAGCCCGAAATCAAAAGGATATGATTACGGCGGCTATATCGGCAAAGATGTCGATTTCGGCAATGCGATCTTCATCAGAAAAGATATTCCCGCACTTTTTCATAAAGAACTCTTTGATCTTATTTCCGACGCCGGGACCGACTGGCGGGAAAAGGCGATCGCGAAAGCGGAATGCATCACGATCGAGATCGGCAGAAAACCGCTCACGATCTGCAATTTTCATGGCATGTGGATCAAGGGTACGCACAAAAAAGATACCCCTGAACGATTGAACCAATCCCGGCATCTCCGGGGAGCTCTCGATGAAATTTCCGGAGAAAAGATCATCTGTGGTGATTTCAATCTTCTCCCCGAAGGTGAAAGCATCAAAATACTGGAGCGTGATATGCGTAATCTGATCCGGGAATACGGCATTACCTCAACGCGTAGTTCGCTGTATGCCACGAGTCCGGTCATGTATGCCGACTATGCGCTCACGACGCCTGGCGTAAAAGTGAACGAGTTTAAAGTTCTCCCCGATGAAGTTTCCGACCATCTCGCTCTCTTGCTTGATTTCGAAATTGAATAAATTTCATCACTGTCTTACTCAAGAACTAATCCTCGCTCTCTCCGCTCGGGGCGTCTTCTTTATTATCTTCTTCGGCTTTGTCGAAGGATTCGATGACTTTTGCTTTGATCGTTTCTATAAGTTTTTTATCCTCTTTCAATTTTAGGCGGGCATTATCGAAACCAACGCCCAATTTCTCGCCTTCGAAGGAAAAACTTGCACCGGCTTTTTTAATGACACCTCGATTAACCGCGGCATTCAAGACGTCGCTCTCGTAGGAGATGCCCTGATTGAAAAGAATGTCGAATTCAGCGGCCTTGAACGGTGCGGCAACCTTGTTTTTCACTACCTTTGCTTTCACGCGATTGCCGATGATATTCTCGCCTTTTTTCACCTGCGCGATGCGGCGGATATCGATACGAACCGATGCCGCGAAGGGAAGGGCACGTCCGCCCGGCGTGGTTTCCGGATTGCCGAACATCACGCCGATCTTCATGCGGAGCTGGTTGATGAAGATGACCATGGTTTGCGTTGATGCTGCGATCGCCGTAAGTTTGCGCAGGGCCTGCCCCATCATGCGCGCCTGGCGCCCCACATGTTGCTCTCCCATCTCGCCCTCAAGTTCCGCTTTCGGCGTAAGTGCCGCCACAGAATCGACGACGACGACCGCGATCATGCCGGATCGCACTAAGCTTTCCAGGATATTCAGCGCTTCTTCGCCGCTATCCGGCTGTGAGATCAATAGTTCATTTACATTGACACCGAGTCTCGCTGCATACTCGGGATCCATGGCATGTTCGGCATCGATGAAAGCCGCTTTACCGCCCATTTTCTGCGCCTGCGCGACAACATTCAATGCGAGTGTTGTCTTGCCGCTTGATTCCGGGCCGAATATCTCAATGACTCTGCCGCGCGGCAATCCGCCGACGCCGAGCGCCAGATCGAGCGAAAATGAGCCCGTAGGAACTACCGCAACATCCACTTTACTGACCTCGCCGAGCCGCATAATGGAGCCCTCGCCGAACTTTTCCTGAAGCGACGAAAGAAGCTCGTTAAGCTGTTTGTCGCTGACTTCTTTGGTTTCCTTCGGCCGCATTGCCTTCTTTTCTTTTCCTTCGGAACCCGTATTTTTTGATTTTTTAAAGTTTGCCATAAGGCAATTATATCAGATGGGAGATTAAAAATATATTAAAGGTTCCGGGCTTTCCTTTTGAATGACCCGCTTCAGTTCAAAAAATCCAATTCGCTCATAACGAGAAAACGTCACCCACCTCGGAAACTCGGGGGTGCCCGGCATTTTCTCTATTCGCTCATGGATTTTTATCTCGCTTGCGCTTAGGTTATCCAAAAGGAAAGCCCTCCACTTGGATTTTCGATCTATCACAGGGGATACCAATTACTAAGTTTGAGTAATCGTTTGTAAAGTTAGATTTTTACCGAAATCTGATGGTATGGCATTATTTTTTTGGCTGGTCTTCCAGAAAAACCTCCGTTTAATGATTCTTTGTCGTTCCTGCGCAGGCAGAAACCCAGATTTTGTCATTCCGAGCTCTGCGGATTCTTCACAAGGGCTCCAGGATGAATCTTTATATTTATCCGCAGCATCGCGCAGGCGGGGACGGGGATGATAATAAAAAGAGCCTATTGATATAGGCTCTTTTTATTATCACTTTTTCGCCGGTGCCGTGGTTGTTGGAATAGTCGTTGATGTCGTTGTTGTCGTCGGTGTTGCAATCTGTGGCGTTGAGCTGGACGAGGTTTCGGCCGGAGCGTTGTAGATGATCTGTTCCATGATATTGGTCGTGCCGCCAAGGAATTTCTTTGCGGAGATTTCGAACGGATTTACGCCATTTTGCGGCATGAGGACGTTTTTTTGCCATGAACCGTCGTTTGCAATGGTCACTTCGTCGCCGTTGATGTAAAGCGAATCAGCATTTTTGACCGTGCCCTGGATTACGACACTGCTTGACGTGATGACGGACGGGTTTCCATCGGTGGATGTAGGTGATGTAATGGTGATGATGGGCTTTCCGATGATGTGCGGCAGTGAAAAAGCAAATATGAAAAGAAGTGCCAAGATGACCGCTGAAATGGCAACGATTTTCGCGGGAGATTTCTTTGCGAAGCGGTTATTAGGAAGCGCATCCGTGGGGCCGGATTTTCCGACGTCTCCTCCCTTTTTTATCTTGAGCCACCATGCTTCGCCGTCGAAATCGAGGACTTCGCCGAGACGCATAAGATATCCGCGGAAGTAGGGTGTCGGGGGTACGTGCTCAAAATCCCCCTTTAACAGGTTTTCGATATGATTGCTCGCGATACCGCTCACGTCGGAGAGTCTTTTTAGGGAGATGCCCTTTTCTTTTATGCGGTCGCGAAGGAAGATTTCAAAAGTTGTTTCTTCAGGGTCCATGGCGGGAATTATTTCAGGGATCGATCTTTGTATTTTTCGATCTCTTCGCGGAGGATATCCTTTGCGCCATCGATCGCGGCGTGAATGTCTTC
>CAZWWZ010000003.1:0-22102 GCA_964637795.1 uncultured Candidatus Saccharibacteria bacterium
CGCCGGTCATCGGTTACTTCTACTGGACCCTCTTTGATAATTTTGAATGGGTGAAAGGCGACTGCGTCACATCGCACTTCGGCCTGTTCAGCGTCGACCCGCACACAAAGGAGAGAATACCGCGGCCGTCGGCGACCGTCTTTCGCGACATCGCCCGCGCAAACAGCCTCACGCGAGAATTGATCGCGAAGGCAAAATGAGAGCGATGAAGCATCTACGCCAGGACCTACGGGTCCTGGCGTATTTTGTTCCAAAACTTCGCCGACGAACTCTATTCGGAAACAGGGAAAAACGCAGCGATCAATAAAGTTAATTTCGTAGATTAGTCATGCTTGGGAGCGATCTCCATACGGTTTCCACGCCGAAGGAGAAACCTGTATAATGAACATAATATGCTGTTTATAAAAGATCTTTCGAAGCAGTTCGGCGCATTGAAAGCGGTCGATGACATTTCCCTTGAAGTGAAGGACGGAGAGATTTTCTGCATCATCGGACCGAACGGGGCAGGGAAGACGACCATCATAAAAACAACCGTCGGACTTCTCGCTCCCGATAAAGGAACGATAACGGTTGACGGTAAAGACGTTGTTTTATTTCCTCAGGCAACAAAATCGATCATCGGATATATTCCCGACGATCCCTCCGTATGGCCGGGGATGACGGGGGAGGAATTTCTGCATTTCGTGGGAACGCTTTTCGGCGTCCCCGAACAGGAGCGCATGGACCGCGTGAAAAAGCTCCTTTCGATCTTCGAGCTCGAGGGCATCGAAAAGAATTATTTTGAAACCTACTCGCGCGGCAATAAGCAAAAGTTCTCGATCCTTGCGGCGCTGCTGCACAAGCCAAAGCTTCTGCTTGTGGATGAGCCGATCGTCGGCCTCGATCCCTTGAGCGTACGGCGCGTGAAAGATATTTTTGCCCGGCTTGCGAAAGAAGAGGGCGTCAGCATTTTCATCGCAACGCATACGCTTTCATTTGCGCAGGAGATCGCCGACCAGGTCGGCGTCATGGATCATGGGCGTATGATCGCGCGCGGCACGGTCGATGAACTTCGCGCGAAGGCGAAACTCCATAATGAGGCGACCCTTGAAGATATTTATCTTGCCCTGACCGGCAATTCCTTCCCGAGCGCATGATCGGATCTTTCCTAAAGCTTTCTATAAAAGGAGTGAGGGGCTATTTCTCGCGGCACACCATTCCCAAACTCATCACCGTATTCCTTTTTGTTCTTATCGTTATTGGTATTGCCACCGTGGTATTTTGGGGCGTCCGTTTGGGGTTCACTTCGATCAAGAACCAGACCTATGGACGCCAGACGTTGTCTCTTTATGTCTACGAGGCGTTCTTTCTGGTTCTGGGGTATTTGATGTTCGCGAGCGCCATCGTATCGGGACTCTTTACGCTTTTTCGCGGTGGCACGGACAATTGGATCGTCGCTTCGCCGCGATACAAGTCGGTGATCCTTCGGGCGGGATTCGGCATCCTTGATTCTGCTACGGGAACGCTCCTCGTTATTGGTATCCCCGCGGTTCTTGCGCTCGCGGGGGTCTATGGCGGCGGAGCGATATCCATTCCTTCGGCCATCA
Organism: uncultured Candidatus Saccharibacteria bacterium; assembly: GCA_964637795.1. GTDB lineage: Bacteria > Patescibacteriota > Minisyncoccia > UBA6257 > 2-01-FULL-56-20 > CAJAQL01. Next base: position 1,587 of record CAZWWZ010000003.1, read on the forward strand.
TCGCACTGTTACTGCTCACCCTGATCACTTCAGGTTCGGCGATGGTCGTCATTTTGCTGTTTGCGACCGTGCTGTATTACTTCCGCGGTCCGACATGGCGCGCGTTGCAAGTGAAATGGCTCGCCGTGCTCTCCGGCCTTTTCGTGGCCGCGTTCACGTACGTGCTTGTGCGGACGATCGTCGGGATGAATATCTTATCCCTCTTTGTTTCAGGACCGCTCACCGCGACCGAGGCGAATATCGATGGTATCGTCGCCGCATTCCGCTGGTTTCCCACCACGATCGTCGCGCTCATGATGCTCGCGTTACAGAACCACGCGTGGGCATTGGCATGGTCTTATATCGGTTGGCTCGCGGTCATGGTCGTTTTTATACTGCTCGTCATTTATCTTTTCTCCTTCAAATTTTTAACATTATGGCAGGGCCTTCAGGAGGGAAGTTTCGAGGCGCGCACGTCGATCAATACCATGCATGAACCTCCTCGCGCATTCCCTCGTTTTCTAAAAACCGACCTCGGTGCTCTCTTCGAGAAGGAAGTCATCGTAAATTTCCGAAGTACCCGCGATTCTCTGTGGATCGTCTTTATCCTTGGTCTCTGGGTGCTTCAGATGGCGCTCAATGTTTTTCTACGGAAGAACGGCGCGGATTATGGCACGAGCGAGACAAATATCCTTGCCACTATCCAGGCGTTGCAAGTGGTGACTACGGTGTTCTTTACGAGCACGTTCGCTCTGCGCTTCGTGCTTCCGTCATTTAGCAGCGATCGTCGCATGTCGTGGATCATGGGAACATCGCCGATCACGCCTCGACGGATATTCTTTTCGAAACTTGGTTTCTATATCATCGCTTTTTTGATATTGGGAATCGGCGTGGGGATCGCCAACGCTTCTCTTCTGGGAATCTCGTTTGTGGCGGAGGGAACGTTCCTGTTGCTCCTTGCGGTCATGATCGCGGCAATAACGGCTTTTGCCCTGAGCCTTGGCGCACTGTTTCCCGACACCGAATCCGATGATCCGGAGATCGTCAGCACATCCCTTCCCGGTCTTGGTTTCACGTTCATCGCGCTCGCATACGGGGGAGTGGGTGCATGGCTGTATTACATTTTCTTAAAAACATCCCAGGGAGCGGGCGTCTATTCCTTCATCCTTGCCTCCGTGATTCTTGTCGTTCTTATGGTAATGGCCGCTTCAACTCGATTAAGAACATTCAATCCTTTCAGTGATGAAGTTGGCGGGGCATAGAAATTCTGGTTCAGAGAAGAAATATAAGATACAGTATTTAGGCCGAGCCACGTTCATGCAGCGGAATTGACATTATCATTCATCCTTAAGGTGATATAATAAAAAGCATGACAGTTTGCGTCGCTTGCCTTTCGGATAATGGGAAAAAAGTTGTCGCTGGAACCGACAATACGATAACCCATACCATCGGAACAAATGTTACTTATGAATTGGAAACGCCGCATAATAAAAAGCTCATTTCAATTAAGGAAAACTTTTCTGTAATGGGAGCGGGAAATCCTGACAATATAAACGTTGTCATTGCGAATGCCAAGAAAAAGATACATCCACAGGATCAACCCAAAGTCGCAACTGAAAAAGTGAGAGACGCATTTGTAGAATTTTGGAGAGATTCTCAAGAAAAAAGCATCTTATCTCCCGTTGGATTAAATTGGAATATATGGACAACGCAGCAAAATAAGCTAGATAGTGCGATTGCTAAAGATATATATGAAAAATTACAAAAACATCAACCCATTGGAGAATTGGTATCGGTTGGCTATGATACTAATACAAAAGAAGCGTATATAGCGGTAATATCTAACGGAATAATTCTTGACCGCAATACTCTTGGAATGGGCTTCGCTGGAGCTGGTATGCCCTTGGCAAACTTTTCACTAATAAAAGCTGGATATAAAAAAGACATGGAGGATTCAGAAGTAAGAAGATTGGTGGAGGAAGCGATTAAAGATGCCTCGCATACGGCGGGCGTGGGAGGTATGGGGGATATTGTGATATTGCCAGTGTAAATTTGCTTTCGCACAGGATGCGTCACTAGTGGCGCGTGGCAGGATGCTATAAGCAAAGACATCGGTAGCTATTGTATGCCCTGACCCCCATTAGTTTAGTGTCGTCTGGACTTGGATAACTTGAAACATATATGCTATACTGTTCGTTATAAAGAACATGTCGAAGATTCTACGTTTCCTTGGATTTTACAGTAATGTGGACCATACAACCCATATGGTCTTGGATAAAGACGAGAAAAAGGAGTTTTCTTTGATTTTTTCTAAGCCGTTCGATCGTCTCGAGAAGAAGGATCAGGAAAGAGTTCTTGAACTTGCGGCTAAAGATTTTTCTGGGAAGTTTACGAAGGTGATAGAAGAACTTTCCCGTGAGTAAGTGGCTATATCCTGACAAAGAAGTATTACAAAGGTGGGTAGAGCTTCTTGAGCAACCTACCTTTGTTTTGCATAGATATTTGCCCCCGATTGATGAGGGATGGATTACTACCATCCTCGCAACATTCGACTTATTGCAGTTTAGTTACTACAGTGACAGGTTTCATTATAAAGCGGCCCATATGTTCTATAAAATTTGCAAGAACCACTACTTTATAGACAGTAACAAAAGAAGCTCTATTATCGTCTTATATCTTTTCTGTATCATTAATGGATATATCATCACGTGTCCTCCTGAAGCAGTGAAAACGCTTGCAGAAAAAACTGCCATGATTGAGGGGAGCAGTAACTATGAAAACGATATAAGAGATATTGAAGATGAACTAAAGAAAGTCGTTGTTCCTATTTCTCACGCAACTCCTTAGTATCACAAAGTATATAATCCCATATATTTCGGTATTATACTTGAGTTCTCTTGGTGTTACTATTTGCTCCATATGACAGAGCCAGTCGCTCTGTCTTGGCCGTCATGCACGAACCGATCTTATAGGTTACCCGCTGGCCCAGATCGCTGAAGCTGATACTACCCGCTGGCCTGATGCGCTAATTGATCACTTATGTTTGATGATTGTTCGGGGAACAAGCGGAGGTATCACGTTTTGTTATAGAATGATAATGATAAAGGAGGATGGATAAGCATGAAAAATCTTCCCAAAAGTTTTTTCGTTTCGGCGATTATTGCGTTCATCGTCTTTGCCGTGTTCGGCGTAACCTATTTCCTGCGGAATAGGGATGCGGCGGCGCGCACGGATATCGGAGGGGTGGCGATGACAGCCGCAAGCGAAGAGACGAAGACGAACGTTGTTGCGCCGAGTTTCGAACTGATGCGGTCAACCTCGACACCCTTGTCGACGACGATCTCGTCATCGTCGGCTCACGATATTCTTGCGGGGAACTTTGATCTCCTGGGGCAGACCAGCACTACTACGTTCGGGGAAGCATTGGCTCTCGCCGATTCCGTCGCAAGCACGACAAAGATCCGGCCGGCCTTTTTGCTGGCCATCTTGCAGGAGGAACTGAGTCTGGAGAAAACCGATCTTTGCTATCTGACGAATCTCGAAACGGGAGAGGGGATCAGGGCGGGCGACGGCGCAAGCACATCGAAGACCATGGATCCCGCAAGGGATATTCCCGATTTTCTTACCATAACCAAGGCGCTCGGAAAGGATCCCTTGAAGACCTTGGTTACCTGTCCGATGAGCTTTGGCTGGGGCGGCGCGATGGGGCCCGCCGATTTCATTCCTTCCACATGGATGTTGTACGGGAGTCGCGTTGCAAAGATCACCAGTGCGCCGGCCGATCCATGGAATACGAAGGATGCCTTTCTTGCTGCGGGACTGTTCCTCTCTGATTCCGGCGCATCATCCATGACGCGCACCGGCGAATGGAACGCGGCGATGATCTATTTTTCCGGTTCGGCCGATTCGGGTTATGATTTTTATGCCAATGGAGCGTTGACGATCGAGGACAAGATCGCGAAGGAGATCGAAACGGTACAGAGTATGCCTCGTTAGGAGAGATTGCTCTCTGTCGCATAGAAAAACGGAGTTTAAAGAAGATTGAGGTTTACTTTCGAGCAACGCACTAATTTATGTGATTTATAGAAAACAAAGAGGCATGACGTCGTGAAACGTCATGCCTCGCCAAAATCCGGTCTGTTTTTTTAGTTAGTGATGAATGAGCATGAGCCAAATCCCAAACAGGACGCCGGAGATAAATGCGGGGGCATCGTAGAACCAGAAGGCAAGCCCCTTCGGTCGAATCCCTGTGATCGCCTTTACGATCGGGTTGCCGACGGCATACACTACGACACCAATAAGGAACAATCCATAATTGTGCATTTCGCCCCTCCGATAATATTATCATTAATTATTTATAAATTGTCAAATTTGTTCGATCCTCGCCACGGAACGAATTATTTTTTCCTCGAGCAACGCCCGCCGCTTGACTTAAAGTACTTTAAGTCTCGAGAATGGAGTAACTTCAAGTCGAACTTCGTCCGATTCTGTGCAGAAAGCGAAATAGAAAAGCCCCGCGAACAGATTGGCGTAAGCCTTTCTATCCGCAGGGCTGGATTACTTAACGTTCTTCTTTTTGGGCGCGACACTTGCCCGCAGAGCTTCGAATTCTTTGCGCTTTTCCTCGAGCTCATGACTCCTTTTGAACGGGGTGAACCGGTGGAACTCATCGGAATAACTCACGCCACGATGCTCCTCATCGAAGGCCTTTTCAAATGCTGCCCATGTTTCCCACTCTGTGGTGTCGGTCGGCGATGAATTCATCCATATCGGATAGATATCAATCTTCTGGCCATTAACCACGACCGGATCGCCGGAATACGCTTCTCCGGAGCCACGGAAGGGAACCCAGTAATTCTGCTGGATGTACTCACCGTCATAGAGACCTTGAAAGGTCGAGGGCATAAAGAGGCCGAGCCATCCGTCACCCTTCTCGTCAAAGACGATGAGGCGATTGTACCGATTACCGAAAGTGCGGGGCTCTCCCTTGGTAAAATTCGTTACTCTGGCAGGGATCTTGAGAAGATATCTCGTGCTCAGTTCGGGAAGGTTCGCAATACGTTCGTCTTCCTTCCTGATGATCTCGATCGTCGCTCTCCTTTTCTTCCGGTCTTTGAGGGCGGGAATGATGAAGGTAACGATGGTAATGCCAAGCACCAACCCGGCGATTATCGCCGCGAAATTTCCAGGCGTAAGGGTGAAATTGTCAAAGTTCATTTTCTCTCCATAGAGATCCGGTTGCCGTAGCAGCCGGAGTACAGCAGATGCCAGCCGTAAGATTTAAGGCGTATGCCACTGGCTACTGAAGTTTTGTTATGATAAAACATAAACAGATAATCTGTCAAGCCTTCGATCGTTCCTTTTCGGTTGAAATAATTCGAATGTTAGAGAAAAAATACAGAGGTACTACGTGTTGGCCTAGATTGTTAAAACAAATGCTATGCGGGAGGGCTTTTGCGGATATGCTATGATCAAAGCAATGGATAAAAATAAAAAAGGATTCTCAACGCTCGCGGTTATTGTGGTTTTGGTTATCGTATTGGTTTTTATAGCCGGAGTTTGGTATTACGAAACGCGCCAAACGACATCACCTCAATCATCGGGGGTTCCGCTCGGTGTCGCTTCGACAACGACACTTCCATCATCGACCGCCACATCTTCGGCTCCGGCCGGCCAGGGGACGACCGCTTCAACCTCGATCGTATACCAAAACAGCCAGTACGGTTTCGATTTTCTTTTGCCTGCGGATTGGCAGGGATATTCCATCGTCAACAAGACGTGGAGCGGGTCCGGCACTTCGGAACAGGGGATCATCGCGACCGGAACGGAACTTCTCATCAGGAATCCGAACTGGACAGCCGCCGATCACTATGAAGATATCCCCGTCATGGTTTTTACCTTGGCTCAATGGAATGCGTATGATGGGGGAAACGGCACCTTTGAAATTTCTGCCGCGCCACTCCCGGCTTCGGAGATGGGACGCAACAATCGGTATGTCTTTGCCATCCCTCCCCGATGGGATTTCGACTACAGCACGGGATACCATGAGGCGGATGCTATCGTGAGCGGAAATCCACTCAAGCCTTTCGGCTTGTAGCATTGAAAAATGGCTATGGTTTGATAAAAGAGCTCGGACAGATTTCCATGAAATCACCGCATCTTTGACGGAAGCTTGATCGTCCTTCCTGCAACCATAAAAACGCCGTTGCCCAGGTGATGGATGGTTCGCGGATTTTTTCTTGCGGGATCGATCCATGCTTTCTGAACCTCAAGAACGAAGAAGTTGTATTTGTTCACCATGGCCGTGTCGACGACTTTACATTCGAGATTGGCATAACATTCCTTGATGAGCGGCGCTTTGACGCATATAGCGGGCAGGGCTGTGAGGCCGAATTTTTTGAACTTATCAATGCCGTCGCGACCGGAGCTGTTGCCCACTTCCACGGTTTTTCTCGCGATTTCCACGGTCGGGATCGCAATGACGCATTCCTTGGTCTTTCTCAGGATTTCGAACGTATAATCCCGGTTGCTCACGACGCATCCGATGAGCGGTGGCTCGAAATCGAGCATAGTGTGCCACGACATCGTCATCGCATTCGCCTTGCCGTTGCGTGAGGTCGTGAGCATCACGACAGGTCCCGTTTCCAAAAGACCATAGACCTTCGATAATGGAAACGATCTCATCTTGGTCGGTGGAAGCCGTTGGGTCATATTTCCATGATATCATTTTTGTATAATGAAAGCGTTGGATTCCCGGTTCGGGCTTTTTGGCCTGGTTCCGGCAACGGCGCACTGCGCATGTTACCTTATCCGGAGTTCTTCGTAATATTCATCACGTGAGGCATGCAGGAACAAACTATCATCGCCCAGGTGAAAGCCGGAGACGCCGAAGGATTCGGCGTGCTTTACGACGCCTATTTTGAAAAGATCTATAGCTATCTGTTTTATCGGATCCGCGACAAGGGAATCACGGAGGATCTTGTGAGCACCACTTTTTTCAAGGCGATCAGCGGACTTAGCGGATTCGACGAGCGCAAAGGGAATTTTTCTGCGTGGCTGTACCGCATCGCGCGGAACTCGTTATACGACCATTTCCGGACCCAAAAAATCACGTCTTCGATCGAGGCTGCGGAGGCGGTGACCGACGGATCGGACGTCGAGGCTGCGGCGATCGGTCGCGAGTTTTCCGAAAAAGCCAGAAAATTGCTCGAGCTTTTGACCCCGGTTCAGCGCGAAATCGTGACGATGCGGGTTTGGGACGACATGAGCTACAAGGAGATCGCGGCGATAACCGGAAGGAGCGAGGCAAGTTGCAAGGTCGGTTTCCATCGGGCGATGGCGAAGCTGAAAGAGGTGGCGCCGCTCGCCGTTCTGCTGCTGATCTTTTTCTGCACCATCTCATCGTAATCATCACGCATCATGAACGAAGAAAACATAAAGAAAATAGTTGAAGAATTATGTGCGGCCGATGGGGCGCTACGGGGAAAGGAACGGGAGCTCGCCGCTCTCGTCCGGGAACTTGTCGTGAAACCCAGCGTGAAGCCCGATCCCGATTTCGAGCGCGCCTTGCGGATGCAACTGATCGCCGAATTATCCCGAAGGAAGGTCGTCGATCGGAGTTTCGGACGTCTCGTTCCGCGTTTCGGGAATTTCATTCTTTCGTCGATCGCCGTGATCGCGGTGGCATTCGCTGCGTGGTTCGGTTTTTCCGTACTTCATCCGCAAAAGGAAAATAATAACGTCGTCGCCTTGCTTCCGGCCGTGACGATCACAAGAGTCGGTGATTATGCCTTCGGAACGATTGCCGTCGCGCCGTCCCCGCGCACGGTTTCCGTGCCGAAAGTCGAGAATGTCCAGGCTCTCATGCAACCGATGGCGGGACCTGTTGCTCTGCCGACAGGGGAGTCCAGCGCAACTTCGTCGGAGGAAATGAACGCGAAGATGCAGATCATGAGCTTGTCTCCGACACCCGCCGCGCCTTCATCAGCATCTCCGGCCGCAATCGGCTATGTCTATCGGGGAGAGGCATTTTCCCAGAGCGACGCCGCGGTTGATGTTCTTAAGAGGACGACCAGCACGTTCTCGCTGGGTGATGTTGCTGCGATCTTGGGAAAGACGGGCTTCGGCTATGCTGGCACGTCTTCGTTCGGCAATGCGGCGATTACCAATTTAACCTTTGTGCAGGACGAAGATTTCGGCTATTTGGTGACGGTCGATCTTTCGGGCGGGAATGTTTCCATCGATCCCGCTCCCGGCCGGTGGCCGTCGGTTGCTGGGAACGCCGTATCGAAATCGCTTTCGTCGAGTTCCGCATTGGATATCGCAAATCAATTCTTGAAGGATCATGGGATCAACGCAGCGGACTACGGCGAGGCGAAAGTACTCGGCAATGGCGCTGTGGTAAGCGTGTTCTATCCGGAAGTCGTGAACGGTAGGGAGGTCTATGCGATGGATGGCGAAAAAATCGGACTTACGGTGGAGGTGAATGCGCAATATGGGCGCGTGGAGAGCGTCCATGGATTGAGCGTGCAGAATTACGAAGCCTCTTCATATGGAGCGATCGTTGATACGGCCAAGATCATTTCCCTTGCGAAGCAGGAAGCGGGAAGTGGCGTCGTCTCGGCGGGAACGGGGATCCAGGAACTAGGGCTCGGAACACCGATTCGGGCCTATGTCGATGAGGGTAAAGGGTTGCTCGTACCGGCTTTCGCATTCTCGATCCAGGGTCAGGGTTCAGCCGCGCCAAGCATTATCGTGCCGTTGGTGGAGAACTGACGTTACCTTTTTTCTGCGCCATCGTAGTACATGGGACAGGGCAGGGAAGCCCCGATATAAATAAAAGGATCAAATCATGAACCAAAAATTAAAGAACATTTTGGGCATTGTGGCGGGAGTCGTGGTGCTCGCGCTTGGCTATGCGGCCGTCAGTTATGCCGTTTCGTACGGGAAGTCGATACCGCCGTCCTCGTTCAGGAGTTTTTCGGTTTCCGGGGAGGGTAAGGCGACGGCGGTTCCCGATGTCGCCGAGTTCAGCTTTGAAGTTACCACGGAGGGCGGCAATGGCATCGCGGCGTTGCAGGCGACGAACACCGATGCCGTGAACAAGGCGATCGCGTTCTTGAAGTCGGATGGCGTCGCCGATAAAGATATCAAGACCGAATCGTATGATATCGAGCCGCGTTATCAGACCTACAATTGCAGTCCCGTTCCCGTTGTTTATCATGAGCCGATGATGCCGGTCGGTGACGTTGGATCTTCTGTGTCGGCGGAAACCACAGCCTGCCCGCCGGCTTCGATCGTTGGTTACACCGTCACTCAGTCCGTCGACGTCAAGATCCGCGATTTCAGTAAGATCGGCGATATCATGAACGGGGTCGTGAAGAACGGGGCGAACAATGTCGGTTCGTTGAGCTTCACGCTCGACGATCCGACAGCGGTTCAGAACGACGCGCGTGCCGATGCGATAACGAAAGCCAAAGCGCAGGCACAGGCTGTTGCGCAGGAGTCCGGGTTTAAGATCGGACGTCTGCTCTCCGTGCAGGAAGACGATAGCAATCAGTCGGTTGTGTACAATATGGCGCAAAGCTCCGTAGAGATGAAAGCTCCCGAGGCTGCCGCTACGCCCGCCATTCAACCCGGCTCACAGGAAGTGGATATCACCATGACCTTGCAGTACGAGATCGAATAGGAAAGCAAAACTTTTTTGCGCTCCGCTGTTCATTCATGTTCGGTCTATTGTTCTGAGGGTTTCTCGCACTGAGTTGCTTATGTGGTAAAATAAAAACATGGATAATAAAACAGTTGAACATGCGATGGTAACGACGGCATTCGAGTTGGATAATTATCGCATTGTAAAAAATCTGGGGATCGCACGAGGCATTATCGTCCGTTCACGCAACATTTTCGGTTCTATCGGCGCAGGGTTGCAGACCCTGGTTGGAGGTAATATTTCTCTTTTCACCAAATTGTGCGAAAAGACACGCGAGGATGCATTTGATCTCATGCTCGAGCATGCGGGAGAGATGGGTGCAAATGCCGTGATCGGCGCCCGTTATGATGCGACAGAGATCACGCATGGGGTTACCGAGGTGCTTGCTTATGGTACCGCGGTTGTCGTGGAGCCGAAACAATAAAAAAATTTGAATAATAAAATATGATCAAAAGATCCGTGTTTGCCCTAGCGAGTGCGATGATGCTCGCAGTTCCTCTTTTCTCTTCGGCCGCAGTCATAAATAGCGGTGTGTCTGCGGCAGTGAGCCCGTCGGTTGTCAGTTCCTCTGTCCCGCGTATTCTACCGGGTGACAACAAACCACCGGCAGCGATCGCTCCGTGGTGCGTGGATTACACTGAAAATCTCGGTATTGGAAGCCGCGGCGATGATGTGCTGGCGCTTCAAAAAGAGCTGACGCTTGACGGCGAAACGGTTCCGGCGACGGGATATTTTGGATCTATAACGTCTGCCGCTGTCACGGCATTTCAGGAAAAGAATGCGGCTGATGTTTTGACCCCGCTCGATCTTTCGCGAGGCACCGGATATTTCGGTTCCTCGACCCGGACGATGCTGAACTCCGTCGGTGAATCCCACTGCACCATCCCGAACGGCGGCGATAATAGTAGCAGCACGCCGACGGTGGAGAGTTTTTCCGCTGATCCGCAATCCGGCAGTGCGCCTCTCACCGTGCAATTCGTTGCGAGCGCACCCCAGGGGAGCACCCTCGGGAACGCGGTTGATTTTGGCGACGGTACGACGGGAAATCTTGGCGTTGTACCAGTGTGCTCAAGTTGCAATGCGGAAGGCATGGTTTCGCATACCTACGTTGCCACGGGAACTTACACGGCAAGTCTCACGAGCGGCACTTGTAGTTGTCCGGCGAATGGCGTTTGCGGTTGCCCCGCTATCTTGATTCTTGCGACGACAACGGTCGTCGTTGGTTCCGCGAGCACCACAGCCACTTCGAGCATCCAACAGGTTAATGCGCCTGAAAACGTAACGCTTTCATCCGGCGGCATCGCAGAGATCCGCATTGAGATCGCCTATTTTACCTTGCAATGCATCGCTTCGTCATCGGCAACGATCCAGATCACGCCGGTTGGTTGCTGGAATTCGTTCCCGTCCGATCCCAAGCCAAAAATCGTCTGCATGCTCGCACAGGTTCCGATTCCGCCCCAGACCCTTGCCGTCGGCCAAGCATACGATTCCGCCAATTATTTCATCACCCTTACGCAGCTTAATAGCAGTACGGCGACGTTTGCCGTGAAGTAATATCTCTCTATTACGTGCTCCCGTAATTGTCCGTATGAGACGCAGGATATCGCTTTATTAAAGAGAACCTTATCGCTTCGAGCATATCGGAACTTTTATTTGAAAAACCGCCTTTTTATTGCAGGGTTTCTCTGATAAAATAACTGAACAAGTAAAACAAGGTCATGCCTCTCATAGAAATAAAAAATCTGACAAGAAAATTCGACGACTTTACGGCCGTGGATAATTTGTCTTTAGAGATAAATGAAGGGGAGATTTTCGGGCTTTTGGGTCCGAATGGCGCGGGAAAAACAACGACGCTCTCGATGTTGGCCACGCTTTTGCCGCCGACCAGCGGGAACGCGGTGATCAACGGTTTTGACGTCGCAAAACATCCGACGCAGGTTCGACGCTCCATAGGATTCGTTTTCCAGGACCCGAGTTCCGACGACCTTCTGACGGGGAGGGAAAACCTTTATCTGCATGCCTTGATGTATGGAGTCAAAGATAGTGAGATAGACAAAAAGATCGATGAAGGGTTGAGATTGGTCGATTTGACCGACAAGCAAAACATAAGAATGAGGAAGTATTCGGGTGGCATGCGAAGGAGGCTCGAACTTGCCCGGGGTTTCCTGCATAGTCCCAAGATATTGTTTTTAGACGAGCCGACTTTAGGATTGGATCCCCAGACAAGGGAAAATCTCTGGGAATACATCAAAAAATTATCAACGGAAAATAAGATAACCATTATTTTAACCACGCATTATATGGAAGAGGCGGACGAGCTTTGCGACAGGATCGCGATCATCGATCATGGCAAACTGATCGCGTTGGATACCCCGGTCAATTTCAAGAAAAGCCTCGGAGGGGATTTGGTCACCATAAAAACGAAAAACCCGGACTTACCCGGGATACAGAAAATGGATTTCGTGAAAAACGTGCACTATAAAGATGGCTTGTTGAGTTTGACCGTCAACGACGCCAGTGCTCATTTGCAGAAAATTTTGGAGAAGGTCGGCGAGGCGGAGAACGTTGAGCTTCATTCCCCGACATTGCAAGACGTATTTTTAAAACTGACCGGCAGGCAAATAAGAGAAGGCTCGGATGAAGGCGAGGGCGGCTGGATGACCAGAACCATGCATTCAGAAAATAGGTGATTGTTTTTTATAAAGCATGTTAAACATAAATTCAGAACTAAAGGGGCTCTACGCGATCTGGTATCGGGAACTTCTTGTTTTCATGAGAGAGCCTTCAAGGCTGATCGGGGCGATCATTCAGCCGCTTTTATGGTTGGTCATTTTCGGGACCGGGTTGGGATCGATCATTGAACCCGGAGCCGTGAGCGGCGCCAATTATCAGCAATTTTTATTTCCCGGAATTCTTGTGATGACCGTTCTCTTCGGCTCGTTATTTTTTGGATTGTATATCATCCTGGATAAGCGCATAGATTTTTTAAAAGAAGTCTTAGTCGCGCCGTTGAACAAAAGCACGATGTTTTTCGGCAAAGCCTTGGGGGGTTCAACGGACGGTTTGCTGCAAATAATCATCTTGATGATACTCGGCGCGATATTCTTCGGGATCCATTTCAGCCTGTTAACGATCATTTTAACTTTTGTCATTATAATCTTGCTGCTGATCGCGGTGACCAGCCTCGGACTCGCAATCGGTTCGATCATGGAAAGCCCTGAAGGATTTGGATTGATCTCGAGCTTTGTCATCTTTCCGTTGTTTTTCCTGAGCGGCGCGCTGTTCCCGGTCACAAACTTGCCGACCTGGTTGAGGGTCATCGTGACGATAAACCCGGTTTCTTATGCCGTTGACGCATTGAGGTCGGTTATTTTAGGGATAACAAGTTATGGTCTGACGCTCGATTTTGCGGTGCTCATTGCCTTTACTGTTATGATGGTAATGGTCGGAACCTGGGCATTCAAAAGGATAAAGCTTTAAAAAAAATAAATTTATAATTCACAAAAATATGACGGGACTGAATTATGTCGCGATAAGGGTCAATGATCTGGAAAAATCATTAAAATTCTATAACGAGGATCTGGGGTTAAAGATCGTCGAAAAGCGCAGTTATATGCCTGGAGAACAAGTTATCAGTTTGCTTGATGAAGGGACCGGACAGAGATTGAACCTCATGTACTATGCGGAGGATTGCAAATTGTATACTCCATGGAAGATGGACGGGGTCGAATTGGATCACTTGATGTTCGTAGTGGAAGACGCCAAGAAAACTTTTCAAGAATTCGTAAAGAGGGGAGCGCCGGTCGCCATGGAATTAATGGAAAGAAAGACCGACGACGGAGAGTTCGCAATGGGATTCGTTAAGGATCCAAACGGCATATGGATAGGCTTTAGAAGCCAATCCAACAGCGGAAAGGAGTGATCTCGGAGGGCTCGTTGTCTGGAGGGCTTTCATCACGGTCATCATTACGGTGCGGGATTTTTGGTGGTATCATGGATACATCATGAATAAAAATAATTCCACAGTTTTCTTTACGGCCGATATTAGCGTCAAGGGACTCACGGAAATATATTCCCGCATCAACCAGGGGATGACCGGAAAAGTGGGCATCAAACTGCACACCGGTGAACCGCATGGTCCGAACCTTCTTCCGCTCGAACTCATCAAGGGTCTGCAGGCGGAGATCCCGGACAGCACCATCGTCGAATGCAATGTGCTCTACCCGAGCCCGCGCTACGAGACGGCCGGCCATCGCGAAGTTTTGAAAACGAACGGTTTTGATTTCTGCCCTGTCGACATCATGGACGAGGAGGGCGACGTCATGTTGCCGGTGCCGGGCATGAAGGAGTTTCTCGCCAAGGGAAAGGATTATACGCCGGGCGATCATCTGACCGAGGTTGCGGTCGGTAAGCATCTCTTGAATTACGATTCGCTCCTTGTCTATACGCATTTCAAGGGCCATGCCATGGGCGGGTTTGGTGGATCGCTGAAGAACATCGGCATCGGTATCGCTTCCGGCCATGTCGGGAAAGCCATGGTGCACGGCATGACCGAGTTCGGTCCTGACGCCATGGATCATATCGGTCCGGGGTTTCTTGAAAGAATGGTCGAATCAGGGAAGGCTACCGTCGATCATTTCAAGGGCCATATCACATATATCAATGTACTGAAGAACATCTCGGTCGATTGCGACTGTGATGCGCATGGCGCCGCGCCGAAATGCGCGGATATCGGCATTCTCGGCTCGACCGACATCGTGGCCATCGACAAGGCATCGCTCGATCTCGTCTACAGCCTTCCCGCAGAACAAAAGCACGACATCATCGAACGCATCGAGTCCCGCAGCGGACCTCATCAGATCGAATATATGAAAACGCTCGGTATGGGCAATACCGACTATGATCTTGTGCGGTTGTGAGCCACCGATCAAAATCCCTGCGAAAGCAGGGATTTTGATTTGCATGATCGAGACAGGATTCTTATATTCCAAAAAGAGAACCGCGGTGCTAAGGTGAAGACAGAGCAATTCCAGCACCTTAACGCTTTCACACAAGGAGGAAACATCCATGAAGGTTTCCATGCTGTTCGTCATGCTGTTCGCCGCGCTCATCGTACCGCCGTTCACGGATGCCGCTCCGCGTGCGAAGCGAGCGGTTCCTGCCGGGCACACCGTCAGATTCGATCCCGTTGTGCGGGAGAAAATTGTCATCACGCATATCAAACAGCGGCTCGGATCGTACGGAAACTCCATCGTGACCGACCCTCGTTTTGCGATCGACCCGGCCATGTTTGCCCGTCCGCTGAATCCAAAACCTGCCGTCCCGCGCCGAAGGCCCAGACGGTATGACTATGACTACGTCTTCAGCCTGTGGTCAAAGGAACAAGGTCGGAGATTTTTGGAGAATAACGTCATCGCGTTCAACTGCGAGGAGAGGGAATTCGGAGTTCCGCGCGAGGTCATCGACGGCGTGCTGAACATAGAAACGCAATGGGGGCAGAACATGGGAAAGCGGCCGGTTGTCACGACGCTTTACACGCTTGCCGTCATGCGGCCGGATCTCATCCAGCCGGGATGGCCTGAGAAGCAACTCATCGCTTTTCTCTCCATTTTCGAAGATAGTGACGCCGATCTCTTTTCTATCAAAGGATCGTCCACCGGAGCGTTCGGTCTGCCGCAGTTCGAACCGACCTCCTATCCTGTCCTCGCCGTAAACTGTCACGACGACGATGATGATGCTCCGGATCTTTTCGACAATGGCGATGCGATCTGCAGCATCGGCAAGTATCTCTCCCGTGCAGGATGGGGCTCAAGTGAAGCGTCGCATCGGCAGGCGCTCTTCGCATACAACCATGACGCGTTCTATGTGGGGGCGATCCTCGATTATGCCGACTGGCTTGCGGGAAAACCATCGAAACACCCGCGCTATCAGTTTTTTCACCCGAAGAAAACGGAAGGGGCCGCTAGCAAATAGCGGCCTCTTTAATAGTTATTTGTTATAATGAAAGCATGGAAAAGAAAGAAAATGACGCTCTTCATCTCCGCATCGAAGAAAGAGCGAAAGAGGGCATTCATCTTACGAAGAACGAACACGTCGGATTCAATGGCCGTTTGGCGGTGTTCATAACAAGTGCCGTAGGCACCATGTGGTGTGCCTATCTCTTTGCCGTTATTGCGCTGATAAGTCTCCCGGCAGCCATTCGAGGGGGGGTACCCGTTCTGATCTCATGGATCGCGCAAACATTTTTGCAGTTAGTCCTCCTCTCGGTGATCATGGTGGGTCAGAAAGTGGCCGCACTCGCTTCTGATAAACAGGCGGAACAAACCTATAAAGATACGGAGGCGCTTCTAAAACTTCAAGACGAAATTCACCAGATGATCGAAATCAATAATAAACTGACGGAAGAAGTCCATGCTGTTGTTGTGAAAAAGATTGAACCGCTAGGCTGACCGAGCGGATCCTCAGAGGTTTACATTCTGCGGACTTGTTCACGGTGAGCGTGGCGGTCAGGAGAAAATCACGCTTCGCATGCTTACGGAACCGGCGTCGATACCCTCACTGAAGAAACGGAAACCATCGGTTTTATCCCGAAGGCTTGCGGCGTAGATAAGGGGAAGATAGTGGTCGTTCGTCGGATGGGCCATGTCGGCGAGCGCTCCTAGATTTTTGTAATCGATCAGCGCCTTCTCATTGCCAGACTCGATGCTTTTCTTCACGAACGCGTCGAATTCCAGCGCCCAGTCATAAGGTTTTGCGTTTTGTTCCCAGCGTATTTTTTGTAGGTTGTGCACCAAGTTGCCGCTTGCAACGATGAGCACGCCTCTCTGTCGCAAGAAGCCCAGTTCTTTCGCGAGATCGCGGTGATAGTTCATCGGACGTTCATAGGCGATGCTGAGCTGAAAGACGGGCACATCTGCTTCCGGATACATATTGCTTAGAACGGACCATGCGCCATGATCAAGCCCCCGGTCAAGGTCGGGACGTATCTCCGAAGATGTGACGGTCGTTCTGACCGAGCCGGCTTCGAGAGGTGCTCCGGGCGCATTATAGCGCACCTCATAAAGTTCGGGAGGAAAGCCATAAAAATCGTGGATGGTTTTTGGTCGTTCCGTCATCGTAACGGCGGTATCTCTCCCGGTGAGCCAATGTGCGGAGATACAGAGGGTTGCACGCGGTCTTGCGAGATCTTTCCCCAGCTTGATCCAACTCTTACGGTAGATATTTTCCGTGATGGCGTTCATCGGATTTCCGTGCCCCACAAATACCACCGGCATTTTTTCGGTCTTCTTGATGTCGAGATGTTTCGCGAAATCGTGGATCGTCATCGAATGAAAGACGGCATTTCCACCTTTCTAGGGCGTCGATGACGTCGGTTCGACCGCACCGAGGAACGAGAATATCTTTGATTCGAAGTTGGCGAGATTCGTGTCATTATTGAAGACGTGATTTTCGTCCGGATATTCGACGGTCGTGACCGGCGTGCCGAGCATCGTGAGCGAACGGATGAAATCAATGCTCTGCTGGGGCTGGACGTTCGTATCCGATCCGCCGTAGGCGACCATCACTTTCTTGCCGGCAAACTGATCAAGCTTGCCGAAGATGTCGGCTTGGTCGTAGAGTGCCTCGTTTGCCGCCGAAGGATAGCCGTTGAAATAGAGCTCGGAGATATCGCCGTCGTCCGCAAACAGAGTGGACCAGTCGGTCACGGCGCTTATGGCAATGACGCCGTTATAGAGCGACGGATCATCGGCGACCGTTTCGAGACTCAGGTAGCCGCCATAGCTGATGCCCATGACATATGTCGCGGAAGGATGGTAATTTTTCTGTATCAGTTGCGTGCCGGCAGCGACTGCCGCGACGTCGCTTTTGCCGACATTACCGATCAAACTTCGGAAATACGCCGTGCCGTAGCCGAAACTTCCGGGATAATCCATTTTAAGAACCATGAATCCAGCCTGCCGCAGATCCTCAAGCATTTTATCGAAGCGGCCGTAGACCGGTGAAGCGTTGTAGCCGTCACTCAGTTCTTCGTACGGGCCGCCGTGCAACCAGACAATGAGTGGGGGTGTCGAGGAGCTTTGCGTGGAGGTCGTATAGCCCGGAGGCAGATAGAGGATGCCGTCACCGCCCGCAAACTTAACCGGCGTTCCCATGGCGATCGTAGGTGTTGTATTCGGCGTTTCGATTGTCGTGGTTCCGGTACCGTCGAGCGTTGCAAGCATCGCTTCGCCGGCGTGCAGGCCGACCGTCTGATACGAGATGAAACTGCCGAGATTCCGTAACGGTGCATACCAGGAGACCTGGTCGTCGATTTTCGCCGACCGATCGGTCGCATAATCGTAGCGATAGAGCGACCAGATATACGGTGCCGCAACGGTATTGGCGGTATAAAAGAAGGAAGTCGGCGTGGCAAAGACCGCTTCGGCAACCATGCTACCGTCATCCTTCACGACAGGCCTGCCGATGTTCGCGAATTCCTGGAAGGTTTGGAGTGGCGGCAGATCGATGCTGTAGACGGAGTTGAAACCGGACGTGTCATCGAGATAGATCAGGCGACTATCGTCCGGTGCAAAGGAGAACACGGAATTCGCTTCGACGAGGAGATCACGTTCTTCCGTCGGTTCACCCCATGTATAGGTGCAACCGGTTATGAGATCCTGAAGAGTGAATGTCCGTTCGCCGCTCATGATTGAGCTTTGCGTATAGTATGCCAGATATCGTCCTCGCGGTGAGAAGGTGAGATAGAACGTGTCCGCCGACGGGGAGGAAACCACATGCAGGATCTGCCCCGTACGGAGGTCGACGACGGCGATCAGATCATGGTCGGTCAGAAATGCCGCCGTCATAGTATTGCTGAGAGCGATATTCGAAGCGTTCATGTGAAATGGCAGGATGCCCTGCGAGATCAATTTTCCGCCTTGTACGGTGTAGACGGTATAGACCGGCTGGCCGCTCGCGGCATCGGTGTCGATCGTGAGGAATGTGTTGCGATCGGGGGAGACATCGTAATTTTCGCCCTGAAGTTCAGGATAGACCGCCGGTAGCTTCGCAAGCGCCGTGCCGCATCCGCTGCCGCCCAGGGGGCATTCATAATAGGTTGAAGTGCCGGTTCCGCTCGATGTTATGGCGACGGTCGTGGTTCCGTTCGCCGTATCCAGGCGCACCGCTTCGTCATATTTCACATCAAATGCTTGTGCGCTTCGTACCCCGCAGCCGATGACGATGATCGCGCCCGCCATAATCGCCAGTTCAACTTTTATTTTTTTATGCATACCTTCATCATATACTTTTTGTTCCCGTCGGGAAATCGTTATCGTAACTTGCTGAACATTTTTTAAAAGAACACGAGCGGCGCCACAAATACCGACCACGGCGAGTGTCCTCAGTGTTCTTCTAATGGTGGAGTTCAAAAGT
This sequence comes from uncultured Candidatus Saccharibacteria bacterium, assembly GCA_964637795.1. Taxonomy (GTDB): domain Bacteria; phylum Patescibacteriota; class Minisyncoccia; order UBA6257; family 2-01-FULL-56-20; genus CAJAQL01. Next base: position 20,689 of record CAZWWZ010000003.1, read on the forward strand.
TATCCGTTCCGCAAGCTCCCGTCGTCGCATTCATTAAGAACCTATCTCGCTCGACAGGTTCTAAGGTTCCAGCTTTTTCCTTATCTTTTCGATCACGTCACCGATGGGACATTGCTGCTTGACGAAATAATCCTCTATTTTCATCTTTGCGATCCGGTTCAGGTTTTCATCATCATCCATGTCGGAAAGGATAAAAATCGGGATATTTTTAAGGTCCGGATGCTGTTTCAGCATGGTCATGATATAAAAATCGTTGCGTGAGGCGAGAACGAGATCAAGAAGAATGACGTTTGGTTTTTCATCTTCTGTCATTTTCCACCCTTCTCTATCGTTTTTGGCGGAAAACGTTTCAAAACCGCATCCCTGAAATCTATCCTTAAGAATTTCTCTCTCTGCTGGATTTTCGACTACGATCAATACTTTCATATTTTTAATGCCCTGTTCTATTTTTCCAAAACTCTTTTTGGAGATGCAATATCTTACCATATAACGTTTATCTGTCAACTTTCTTGGACATAGCGATCTACCTGCTAGGTCGATATGATCTGGCTGGTTGTTTTTATTGCCGTGCCGCGGAACGGTCTGATATGGTAAAATATCAAGATAAATAAAAAATAAATCTATGACACGAAAATTTTTATGGATTGCGGCGATGGCGGTTGTGGTGACGGTCGGTATACTCTCTGCAAACGGCGTTGCCTATGCGGTGGTTCCGACGCTCAGTCAAACGAGCGTTACGGTCGGCATCGGGCAGTCGCTCACGATCACGTCGGAGAACAACAACAGCGTGTATGTGGATCTGAACTCCGCACCTACCATTGCTTCCGTTTCGGCGAACGGGACACAGATCACGGTTACGGGGCAGGGACTCGGATCGTCGACCGTCACGGTTTGTGCGGTTGGTACGGCTTCGGACTGCACCGTCTTCACCGTCACGGTACAGGCCACAAGTGCGTCGAAGATATCATTCAGTCAAAATAATTTTTCTTTGTCAGTGAACAGCAACCAATCGGTGGCTCTTTCTGGCGGCAATGGCGCTTATACGATATCGAGCAATTCCAATACGAGCGCCGTTTCACTGGGTCTGTCAGGCACTACGCTCACCGTTTCCGGATTGGCCGCCGGCAGCGCCACCATAACGGTCTGCGACACGTCCAATACCAATACTTGCGGTACGCTTTCGGTCACGGTCATTTCTTCCGGTTCTTCCAGCGCATCCAGCCTGTCTTTCAGTGAGAACAATATTTCTTTGGCGGCGGGCAATAGCCAGTCGGTGGTCATCTCCGGTGGCAATGGGACGTATCAGATATCCAGCATTTCCAACCCGAGCGTTGTTTCCGCGGGTATGTCCGGCAGTAATATCACCGCGGCTGCCACTGCCGCCGGCAGCGCCACCATAACGGTCTGCGACACG
>CAZWWZ010000004.1:0-21435 GCA_964637795.1 uncultured Candidatus Saccharibacteria bacterium
ATCATCTCGCAGGCGATCAAAAATGCGGAAGCGCGCCACGATGAGCATGAGCTCAAAACAGCGCTTGAGGAGTTAAGTAATTTGCCGACAGGGGAGTAGGGCTTGAGCTTGTTTGTGCCATGCATTCAGGGGATTTTTTATTGCCTGTCTCGGAAAAAATCATAAGCCCATGAGGATTTGCGGCATTTTTCTGAATGATTTACAATAACACCCGTCTATTCCGTTTCAGAATAAATAAATACATCTAAATCATGGAGAGCTATTACGAACAAGTTGCCGAAATCTATAAGCTATTTGCGAATCCTATCAGGCTGAAGATCATGAGTTTTTTAAAGAGCGAGGGCGAGGCGTCAATCGCTCAGATTGCAAAGCATGTCGGCGTGAGCCCTATTACGCTGTCGCAACATCTTGTCAGGTTGAAGCGTTTTAAGATCGTGAAGGTTCGGCGGACCGGTTTGGGCGCCTATTATCAGCTTGCCCATCCGGAGGTGATGGAATCCCGCAAGATCGTGCTGAAATTCTATAAGAAAGCGTTCCAACGCCCTTAACGTCGATGTCTGCTTGGGGTTCATGCCTCGCCGAACGGCAAAAAATGTGATATTTTAAAGCAAATGCTTTTGATCTCGCATGTCACGAAAATTTACGGCAAAGGGAAAAAGCGGCGGCTTGCCGTAGATGATTTTTCGCTCGACATCAAAGTTCCCATTTTTGGTTTTTTGGGACAGAACGGTGCAGGAAAGACGACGATCATCAAGATGATCACGGGGCTGCTCGCGCCGACGTCGGGGACGATCACGATTGACGGTATCGTATCGTCGGATGCATCGTCGAAGCAGAATATGGGCTTTATGCCCGAGACGCCCTATTTTTATGAACGGATGACCGGCATCGAGTTTCTGCGCTTTTGTGAGAGGCTTTTTCCGGGCAATGGCCGGGGTGATGAATTTCTGGGTGGATTGCTGAAGAAGGCCGGCATTTACGAAGCACGGGACTATGAGATCAGCACTTATTCGAAAGGTATGCGCCAACGGCTTGGTTTTGCGCAGGCTTTGGTGAATGATCCGAATTATCTCTTTCTTGATGAGCCGCTCGATGGGCTAGATCCGATCGGCCGCCACGATCTCAAAGCATCCATGCTCGCGCTTGCAAAAGAAGGGAAAAGGGTATTCTTGAACACCCACATCCTTTATGACGTCGAAGAGGTGTGCGATGAGGTTGGCGTGATCCATGAAGGGAAATTGCTCTATGCCGGTCCGGTAAAGGATTTCTGCGCCGGTCGGCCGCTTGAAGAGCGATTCGTGGAAACCGTGAAAGAATACGAGAAAAAAAAGAAAAGCACGGGTCCTCGCCTCCGCGAGGAAGACGGAAAGATATGAAAAACATACTGACCATTGCAAAGAATACGCTCAAGCTCGAGGTCCGCGATAAGATATGGATCGCGCTGGCGGCGTTTGCGCTTGGTTATGTAGCGATCATGCTTTTTTTGTCCGACCTGGTTTTGAAGGAGCTTTCCATGGTGAAGGCGTTCGCGTTGCTTGGGATCTATTTTTTCAACGCGGTCATCGCGCTTTTTCTCGGTACGACATCGTTCTATCGCGACGTAGAACGGAAGACGGTCTATTTCGTTCTTGCGAAGCCGGTCTCGCGCGCCGAGTTCCTGCTCGGGAAATTTTTCGGCCTGTGCCTTGTCATCTTTCTCACGAGCGCGACGCTTGCGGTGGCATATCTCGGCGTGGTGGCGCTTGCGGGCGGAGGATTCGATGCGATGGGACTCCTCGCTATTCTGATGCAGTTTCTCGAGATGGCGATTTTCCTCGCATTTGCGATATTCGTCTCTACGTTCTCGAGTTCGCTTTTATCCATCGTTTATACGTCAGTGGTGTTCTTTCTGGGACATGTCGTTTCTTCGCTGGTGAATGATGCACGGGAGATGGGTATCACGGGTGTGGGGTATGTTTTTGTGAATATTCTCTATTATATTTTCCCCAATCTCGAAAAGTTCAATATCCGCGATTTTGCCGTGCACAATGTCGCGGCGCCATGGGCTTCGTTCGGGTATGCGTTTGCATACGCCGCTGCATACATCATCCTTCTTTTGTTCCTTGCGATATGGGTTTTCGATAAAAAAGAGATATGAAATTCTCACAGTTTCGGCTGCGGCTTTGTTGCTCCTTCTCGAAATACTCTCCGAGTATTCCTTCGTCGTCGCGCCTCGCCTCGCTCGAAACTGAGAGAATTTACAGTAAAAGTTTTTTATTAATACGCTTTAAGGATTGTTATTTGTTGCCCACAAAACGTTATGAAACCGTCATTTTTTAAAAGTGTTGTCTTGATACTTCTTCTTCTTGCCGTGGTTCTCTTTCAGATCGGCTACGATGCCGCAAAACCGACTATTGCGACGGGAGCGGCTGCGCCGCTCTCGCCCGGTTTTATTCACGCGGTCGATATGGGGTTTCATGCGGGCGTCGGTTCGTTCCTCTGGGCAGGAACGATGCCGGAGATACTCGATGCTCTTTTTAACGGAAGAATGGAGTATCTCGCTGATGAAAAATACGTGAACGCCATCGATCCAAAACTTTCCTATCCCTATGCGTTTACGGTGCTCGTCCTTCCGGCGGTGTCGAACTATAAAGACAGAATATCCGCCGCGCTCGCGATCGGTAATGAAGGGATCAATAACGCCGACCCGGATTGGCGGATCCCGTATTATATGGCCGCGGATTATTTCCTTGAGCTGAAGGACGACAAGAACGCATTGTGGTATTACAACCTCGCCGCACACACGCAGGGAATCCCCGATTACGCCCTTCGATTCTCGCTGAATTTCGGCATCAAGTCGAACGAGCGGCAGAAAACGGAAGATCTTTGGGCAACGATCCGTGATTCGTCGAATGACGAGGATACGAAAGACCGTGCCCAGGCATATATCGACCGCCTGAAAATATTCGATTATCTTGATGCGGCATCAAGGGCCTATCAAGCGAAATATGGAAACGTGCCGACGTCGACCGCGGCTTTGATAACGAGCGGCATCATTCCCTCGATCCCGGAAGATCCTTTCGGATTCACTTTTATCATCAACAAGGACGGAACCTCGGGCATCAATACGACGTCATCGTTCAATGCGGTCGTACCACAATAGGCGAGAATCATATTTTTTGTCATCCTCCGTCCCTCGAAAGACTCCCACCTCCGCCGAGGCTACGGTTGGATAAGCGGGATAAACTCCGGCGGTGGATCCGTGCTGTAAATAAATGGAAGCACGGGGTCCGGCTTGGCCGGACCTGGCGGAGAGAACAAAGATCTTTACTGGTTGTATTCCGTTGCGAAGTTCGGAATGTTCTGCTTAGCCCAGTTGATGACGCCGGTTTCCCAGTGATTGAATTGCGGATCGGAAGCGGGATTTGAGGGATCAGGGCCGGTTGGGTCGTTCTTATCAACATAATACAAGATAGTGTGAACCTGATTGTTCGCGGTATAGTTTCCGGCAAGGATCGGTTTTGAAGGATTGGTCGGGGCAGGAGCGGGGAATGCATCGGACTGATATTGGGTCAGCGCTTGCGTCATGAACGAGTGCCAGATAGGAACGGCGGCAAGAATACTTGATCCATTCCTTTGCATCGGCGTGTTGTTATTGTTACCAGCCCAAACACCGACGACGAGATCTGGCGTGTAGCCCATGGACCATGCATCGCGATAATCGTTCGAGGTTCCGGTTTTGAGCGCCACGTCATAACCGGGGAATTCGGTGAGATTCAGGCTGTTCTGGAAAAGTCCGGCGCGCGCATTTGCATCCGAAAGAACGTCATTGACCAAGCGGACGTTCTGCGGGTCGGCGACCTGCGTTGCGCTGTCACTGTATGATTCAAGCGTTTTACCGCTCGCATCCTGCACCGAGAGTATCATGGCTTGGGCATGTTTCGTGCCATCCGCGGCGAGTACGCTGTAGGCTTCGGTGAGATCGATGAGGTGTACGGCGCCGCCGCCGAGGACAAGGGACAAGCCGTATGATTTTGGATTGGTCAGTGTCGTTACGCCGAAACTGTTAATGGTCGAAATGGCCTGGTTCAGACCCACGAGATAGAGCATTTTAACGGCAGGTACGTTGACCGATTGGGCAAGCGCGGTTCGGATCGACATCGGGCCGGAGAATGTTCCCTCGAAATCCTGCGGATGGAAACAGGTTTTGTTGGTGCTCGAGAAATTGGGAACAGCGGGACAGGATGAATCGGTGCTGAATTCGGTCGGTACATCGAAGAGTACCGTATCCGGCGTGTAGCCTTTTGCAAAGGCATCAAGATAGATGAACGGCTTAAGGGATGAGCCCGGCTGGCGGAGCCCCTGGGTTGCTACGTCAAAATTACCTTCGTTCGTGACGTCATAATAATCAGCCGACCCGACAAGTGCGAGGATCTGTCCCGTTTTCGGATCCTCGGCAACGAGCGCGGCATTGGTGCCTTGATAGAGTTTTGCGTTCTGGGCGGCACCCGCGCTTACGGCGCTTTCTGCTTCCTGCTGAAGGTTCCAGTCGAGCGTCGTAATGACCTTCATGCCGGTCTTATCGATGGTGTCCTCGCCATATTTCTGGACAAGATATTCCTGAACGGCCGTCACGAAATGCGGCGCCTTGATGCCGCCGACCGATTCGGGCTGGAAGGTTATTTTTTCGGCGATGGCGGAATTGAATTGCGCCAGAGTGATCTTCTTGGTGCTGTACATTTTTTGAAGTACGAGCTTTTGCCGCGTGAAGAGGTCATCCACATGGCTTCCCCATGGGGAATAGTAGGTCGGAGCGTTCGGGATGGCGGCAAGAACGGCGCTTTGGGCAAGATCGAGCTTGGATGCCGGTATGCCGAAATATGCTTCGCTTGCGGTTTCTGCGCCGATCAGGGTCGGTCCGTAGGAAACATCGTTCAGATAGAGGCCGAGGATCTGGTCTTTGGAATAAAGCTGGCCGAGTCGGATGGCGAGGATCAGTTCTTTCAGCTTGCGTGAGAATGTCTGGTCGAGCGTAAGGAACGCATTTCGAGCGACCTGCTGGGTAATGGTCGATCCTCCCTGCACGATGCTCGCGTGCGTGATATCGACGTACATCGCGCGAAGGATGCTTTTCCAGCTGAACGCCGGCTCGGTGTAGAATTCCTGGTCTTCAATGGCAACGGTCGCATCTTTCAGATTTTGCGGAAAGTCGGAAAATGATGCCGTTGTCTGTTGGGCGCCGATCTGATAGAGAAGGATCTTGCCGGTGCGGTCATAGAAATGGGTCGAGGCGTGACCGGTCGTCGAGGTGCTTGCGATGGTTTCGAAAGAGGGAAGCGTGGTTGTATAATAGAGCGCGATCGTGAACAGCAGAACAAGTCCGGCAGTGAAGACGACGCCGAATATTTTTAGCCAAAACATCCACCGCTTTCGCGCCGTCGAAGGATTTTTTTCAGAACCTATGGTATTTTCCTGCATGTTCGTTAAGAGTTTTATTCCCGCATAGGACTATTATGGAATAAAAAAAGCTCCCGTGCAATCGCAAAGGAGCTTTTTTATTCAGTGACGTTATTCTTCTAAGCCTTCTTCCTTGTCGCCGTCGTCATCGTCTGCATCGTCGCTGTCGCCATCATCGCCGTCCTCGTCATCATCCTCTAATTCATCGTCTTCGGCGACATCTTCGTCACCTAGGGTTTCGTCTACGCCATCATCGCCGTCCTCGTCGCTTAACGCTCGGAATGCGAGGCGCAGATCAAGAAGTTCTGTCGGCATGCGTCTTTAAAAAAATATTAAAACGACCTTTTATGCACATCAGTATACGGAGGAGGAATGTCTTGTCAACTGGTCTCCGGGGTTTGGCGCCGCGTCGGAGTCGGCTTCGATATTAATATCTTTCGTTAATAGCCATAATAGCACCGGCAAGGGCATCGCTCGCATCATCGATCACTTTGATATCCTCCTTGCCAAGGATAAGCCGCACCATCTTAAGAATCGCTTTTTTGTCGGCAAAACCGTATCCCGCAATGCCCAGTTTGATCTCATTCGGTGCATATTCCTTGATGGGGATACCGGACTCATAAGCTGCAAGGAGAAGGACACCGCGCGCTTGTGCGACCGCCATCGCCGTCTTTTGATTCTTTGCAAAATAGAGCTTCTCGATGCCAATAACGTCAGGCTTATATTTTTTGATGACCGCCGCAATGCCTTTTTTCGCCTCAGCGAGCGCCATGATATCCTCCGAGCTTTTGATCTCAAGAATGCCGGCCGCCACAAAACAAACGGTGTTGTCCTTTTTCTGTTCTACGATACCGTAACCGATGCGGCGTGTGCCGGGATCGATGCCGAGTGCGATCATAAATTTGGGATGTTGTAGTTTTTTTGCCGCTTGAATGTTGTGATCTTGATCATTGCGCTCAAGAATTACAACATCTGAACATTGAATTATGCTTCCTCATCCGCGGCGGGGAGCGATGCGGCGTTCGTGAATACGCCTTGTACGTTGTCGTTATCGTGGAGCGCTTCGATGAGGACGACAAGTTTCTCTGCGTCCGCTTCCGGAATATCTTGCGGGAACTTCGGCGTCCAGCTCGTTCCGAGCGGTGCTGCGGGATCATTCGTTTTTTCAAAAGCCCATTGAACGCTTCCTGACTCCGCCCATTTGCCGTTGTGGTCTTTGAGAATGGTTTTTATCTCCTGGATGGCGCGATTCTTGTTGTCGCATATGGCTTCGATAATGATCGCTATGCCGCCAGGACCGTATGCCTCGAAGAGCAGTTCCTCAAGATTATTGCCGACTTCCGAAGCTTTCTTGATGGCGCGGTCGATATTTTCCTGCGGGACGGCCATTTCCTTTGCGGTCGTGATCGCGGTCCGGAGGCGGGGATTGAAGTCGGGATTCGACTCCGTTTTTGCGGCCGCAGAAATAAGCGCGAGCAATTTTGAAAAGACCTTTCCGCGTTTCTGATCAGTGATCTCTTTCTTATGTTTGATTCCTGCCCAATGTGAATGTCCTGACATGTCCTTATTTTATGCCGCCCGAGATAAAAAATACAAGGTTATCCTGAGCCTTGTGAAGGATCTAAAATATCTGCAAGATCTCTTGTGGAGCCCGGAATGACGGATGCGGATTCATCTTCGATAAATAAATCCCTCGCGTTCTCGAGCTCTGATATATAAGGAAATGGCCGGTCGCCTCAGAAGAGACGTCCGGCCATTGGTTGGTTGAAAAAACGTTAATGGAGATCGCGCGTGCTCAGGATGGATAACTCCCAAGCGGTGGTTCCGTAGAAATTCTGGTTGGAATACGACCGGCTCCAGATGTGGATGCCATTTGTATCCCGCGTGGCGATCCTGATGTCGACCATCTTTCTGGTAGCAAGGTAATACATCGACAGTTTGCCTTGTTGCAGCAGGCCGCAATCTTCGCCATTGACGATGAGACTCGCGGGGGTCGTCGAGTTCCAGACAAAGACCCAGATCCCGTCCCCCTCGCCAGAATCGAAATCGGCGATGAGCGGCTTGATGGCAAAGTTCGCCGTTGCGTTGGATGCGGGCAGATCGTGGCAATTCACGCCTTCCGCGAACCAGATGTTTTCCGATCTGAAGACCAGGGAGTCACTTGACGTTGTCCCATAGCCAGGGAGGGTGATCTTGGCGATCGATGCACCAAGATAGACTTGGTGTTCGGCATCGACATAGAATCTTGCCGTGATCGGGACGTCGATGTTCGATGAACGTGCATAACCGACGAAAGCACTGCTTTTGCCGAAAAAGTGCTTTTTCCCGTCGCTCTTCTTGACCGCTGTTGATGCTGCTTCTCCTGGCGCGAGGTCATTTCTTGCCTGCAGTTTCCCGACATAGACTTCCATGAAATACGGAGTCGCGTTGGTCACCATGAGTTGGTGGCTTGGCATACCGTACCTATAGGTCGCCTGTGACTGGACCTGCACGGGTTGTCCGCCATTGCAATATCGCCAAGCATTCGTTGTTTGCGTTTGGGTGGTTGTATTGTATTGCGGCGGTGTTGCCCTGGTTTGCGTAAAGGCAAAAGTGGCCATGGCGCAGAACATCATAATGACGACGTAAATCCTTTTCATAGCGGGCCTCCTTGGCCTTAGATTTCCAGAAACGTTGATTTTCAACTTCAAAATCTAACCCTATTTTAACAATGATTATATATTTTGTCAAGTATCAAAAGGCCGGCTTGCAAGCCGGCCTTTTGATACTTTTAAAGAAAATTTAGCGTTTCTTTTCCTTTATTTCTTCCCCTACCTTCTCAATGAATTCGTCGAGTTTCATCTCGTTTGATTTTTCCTCGCTGTCGCGCGTGCGGAAATTGACGGTTCCGGCGGCTTCTTCTTTTTCTCCGACAACGATCACGTAGGGGATCTTCATCATCTCGGCGGCGCGGATGCGCTTGCCGAGCGATTCGTTCGCGTCACTAAGTTCGGATCGGATATCATGCGCTGTGAGCGCCTCATATATTGATTTTCCATAGGCGGAAAATTTTTCACCGACTGGCAGCACGGCGACCTGAACCGGCGCGAGCCAGAGCGGGAATGCGCCGGCGAAATGCTCGATGATGATCCCCATGAAGCGATCAACCGATCCGAGGATCGCGCAATGGATCACGGCTGGCCGGACTTTCTTTCCGTTCTCGTCGATATAGGACATATCGAAATTCTCCGGTTGATTGTAATCGAGCTGGACGGTGGTCAATTGCCAATTGCGTTTCAGGGCATCTTCGACGCGGATGTCGATCTTCGGGCCATAGAACGCCGCTTCGCCCTCGACGATGCGATATTCCGCACCCCAACGTTTCGCGGCTTCAATGAGCGCATGCTCGGCATCGTCCCACATCTGGTCCGTGCCAAAATATTTTTCCTTGTTCGCTTTATCGCGGACCGAGATCTCCACTTTGAAATTTTTGAAGCCGAAGAGGTCGTAGATATGATGGGTGAGATCGAGGATGGTATCGATCTCCGATGCAATCTGGTCGTGGCGCACGATAAGATGCGAATCGTCCTGGGTGAGTGAACGCACACGGAAGAGTCCGTTCAGTTCGCCCGATTTCTCGTTGCGGTAGACCGTAGCATTTTCGGCGATGCGGAAAGGCATGTCCTTATAGCTGTGCGGTTCGGCGTTGAATATCTGGAAATGATGAGGGCAGTTCATCGGTTTTATGGCGAGTTCTTCACCGTCCGCCTCGATAGGAGGAAGCATGGCGTCATATTTCCCAAAATGGCCGGAACGGATATAAAGCGCTTTTTTCGTGAGATGCGGCGTCCAGACGAATTGATAGCCATGTGCCCGCTTGAGCTCCCGCATGTATTCCAGGAGCGTTTCGCGGATGATGTTTCCTTTCGGCATGTAAAGGGGCAGGCCAGGGCCGACATCCGGCGAGAAGGTAAAGAGGCCCAATTTTTTCCCCAAAACTTTATGGTCGCGTTTTTCCGCTTCGATGCGCATGGCGAGATAGTCATCGAGTTCCTGTTTTGTAGCGAAAGCAAGTCCGTAGATGCGTTGGAGCATGGGATTCTTTTCATCGCCGCGCCAGTAGGCGCCGGCGATCTTATCGAGCTTGAACGCGTCCGCCGGGATCTCCGAGGTATTGTCGACGTGTCCGCCGCGGCAGAGATCGCTGAAAACGTCGCCAGTATGGTAGATGGTCAATGTCTTCCCACCGGCGGAAAACTCGTTGATCAGATCCAGTTTAAAAGGTTGTTTCGCAAAATGCTTCTTTGCTTCTGCGAGGGGGGTCTCTTCGCCGGTGAATGGCAGTTTCTTGTTGATGAGACCGCGCATTGTCTTTTCGAACGTTTTCAGATCGTCCGGCGTGAGCGAGCGGGAAAGCTCGAAGTCGTAATAAAAACCGTTCTCGATGACCGGACCGATACCGAGTTTCGCATCGGGAAATTCTTTGAGGACGGCGGCCGCCAAGAGATGCGCAAGCGAGTGGCGGACATGCTCGATATTCGGTTTGTTTTCCATGATTTTATTGTACTGGATATTTCATTTTTTTCAACGAAGCGCTCTTTTAGGTTTTTTGAGATAGTCGTGGTTGGAATGACAAAAATAGGGTTTCTGGTGTATATTGAAAAGATGCTAGACATTAAATTTATCCGCGAACATGCGGGAGAGGTACGGATCGCGATCACCAATAAGGGCATCAATCTGAATCTCGATGAGCTTCTGGCGGCCGACATTGAGCGTTCGGCGGCGATGCGAGCAATCGAGGATCTGAACGAGTCGAAGAATAAATTGAACGCCGATATGAAATCGGCGAAGACCGACGACGAGCGCAAGACGATCATAGCAAAGGGGAAGGAAGTGAAGGAGAAGCTGGCCGACCTCGAGCCGAAGTTCAAGAATGCGGATGCGAAGTTCATGGAACTCATGATCAAAGTTCCGACCGTGCCGTCACCCGACACGCCGCTCGGCAAAAGCGATGCGGACAATGTGGATATCTATCACTGGGGCGAACCGAAAAAGTTCGATTTCAAGCCGAAGGACCATATCGAACTGGGGACGTCGCTCGACATCCTTGATTTTGAGAAGGGGACGAAGGTGGGCGGTTTTCGCGGCTATTACGTGAAGAACGACGGGGTATTGCTCCAGATGGGCATTATGATGTATGCGTTGAACAAGATGATCGAGAAGGGATATCATCCAATGATCCCGCCGACGCTCGTGAAGAGTTTTGTCCTTTTTGGGAGCGGCTATTTCAAGGGAATGGAATACGATCCTGAGATCGATGAGATCTATCAGGTGGCGACGGGCGACAAGGAGTCGACCGGCGAAGCAAGTAAGGACAAGAAATTTCTGGTAGGAACCGCGGAGCCGTCGCTTCTCGCATATTATTCGGATGATGTTTTGAAGGAAGAGGATCTGCCGATCAAAGTGTGCGGTTACAGCCAGTGTTATCGGAGCGAGATTGGCAGTTACAGCAAGGACGTGAAAGGCATGTATCGCGTCCACGAATTCATGAAAGTGGAACAGGTGGTCATTGCGCCGGCTGACGTGGATGGTATGAACAAATTACAGGATGAGATGACGGGTATTTCCGGGGAGATGCACGAAGAACTTGGTTTGCCGTACCGGCGGCTCCAGATCTGCACGGGCGACATGAGCGCGGGAAAATATCGCGCGTTCGATCTTGAGGCGTGGTTGCCGGGCATGAATCGCTGGGCCGAGACCGGATCGGCGAGCAGTTTCGCGGACTGGCAGTCGCGCCGGTTGAACGTGAAATATATCGATAAGGGCGGCGAGCGGAAATATGCGTATATGCTGAACAACACGGCATTGCCGAGCCCGCGCGTATTCATCGCGATCCTTGAAAATTATCAGAGGGCGGATGGTAAGATCGACGTTCCCGAGGTCCTGCAGAAGTATGTCGGAAAGAAAGTGATCGGATAAATGCCTGCTCTCCATCGAAAAAAGCTTATAGGAGTATTCGATTCCGGTTTTGGGGGGATTAGCATTCTGCGTGGCATCGTGAAAGAATTGCCTGCTTACAGTTATCTCTATCTGGGCGATACGGCGCGCGTTCCCTACGGAAATCGTTCATCGGAAGTGGTGTACGAGTTCACGAAACAAGCGGTTGATTTTTTGTTCGCAAACAATTGTGAGCTGGTGATCGTTGCCTGCAATACCGCCTCCAGCGACGCTCTCCGTAAAATTCAACAGGATTATTTGCCGAAGTATTATCCTGGCAAGAAAGTCCTGGGTGTTTTGATCCCTGCGGCCGAAGAGGCCGTCGCCAGAACCAAGAACAAAAGGATCGGTGTTATAGCGACCGAGGGAACGGTGCGATCGTCTTCATTTCTGCGCGAACTCATGAAGATAGATCGCAGTGTGAAAATCTTTCAGAACCCCTGTCCTTTGCTGGTGCCTATCGTGGAGGCGGGTGAACAAAATTCAAAGATCGTTGCCGTCATCCTGGAACAATATCTGAAATCGCTCAAAAAACGGCATATCGATACCTTGATCCTTGGTTGCACCCATTATGAAGTCTTTAGGACCAAGATCAGAAAGATCGTCGGTCCCCGCGTTTTTCTTATCTCTGAAGAACATGTAGTTCCAAAAAAACTGAAGCACTATCTGATGCAGCATCCGGAGATCGAGAAAAAACTTCAGAAAAAAGGGACGGTCAGATTTTTTTCCACGGATCTGACGGAAAAATTCACTTCATTGGGAAGTAAGTTCTTCGGCAGGAAGATCAAGGCGCAAAAAGTATCGTTACGGTGATTACGCACAACTTAACATTGTTTGGCGCTTTGTCCGACGGTAGAACCTATCTTAAAAATATTCCGCAACGCGGGCTGGAATATTTTTAAGATAGGTTCTAAACTATTTCTATGACACCATTTGATTACACGAAGGGGGTTGCGTTTTTCCGTGAGTCGTTCGTTCCGTTCGGCGAAGCGAACGTGAGCATTGCAAGCTCGCCGGTCTTATATGGCTTGAGCGTCTATACGGTTTTCAGCGTGAACTGGAACGAGACAGATAAGAAGATGTATGCATTCCGTTTGAAGGAACACTATGAACGTCTGGTGAATTCGGCGAAGATCATGGACTTTCACGGTTTTGCGCCCGCATGGCCATATGAACGGTTTGAGGCGACCATCAAGGATCTTGTCGAGAAGAACGGCGTCCAGGGCGAGGATGTCTTGGTCCGTGCGACGATTTTCGTCGATGCCTTGATTGCCGGAACGAAGATCCACGGCCTGCCGCACGTTTTTGCGGCGTATGTCTACCCGATCGGATCGATCCTGCCGGGCGCAGGGATCAATATGTGCGTCTCGTCCTGGATCCGGAACGCGGATAATGCGATTCCGTCGCGCGCGAAGGTGAATGGCGGCTACGTGAACGCCTGTCTCATGAAGAACGAGGCGATCCTCAGTGGCTATGATGACGCGATCGCGCTCGACGAGCATGGCCATGTCACGGAAGCGACCGTTGCGAACGTGTTCATCGTGCGGAACGGCGCGCTCATCACACCGTCCGCGAACAATGATCTGCTGGAGGGTATCACGCGCCGGAGCGTCATGGAGATTGCAAAGAAGCTTGGCGTTCCGACGGAGGAGCGTGCGGTCGATCGAACGGAACTTTATATCGCCGATGAGGCGTTTATTTCCGGAACATCGGCGCGGCTTATCCCGATCCTTTCAGTCGATAAACGGCCGATCGGCGACGGTGTTGCGGGTTCGATCACGCAGCGACTTTCCGCGGAGTACGGGAAAGCTCAGCATGGAACCGATGGCGGTGCCTATGCAGCATGGCGCACGGAGATTTAGGGTTTTTGGATCATGATTTGAGATTTATGATTCAAGAATAAACATGAATTCCTAAATCCTGAATCTTAAATCCTGAACTTTCGTCACGCCCATGCTCGAAGAATATCTCTCAGAAAAACAGAAAAAGAAAAGAGACCGTCGGCGGCGATTGTGGTGGTCGCTCGCGGGCATTTTATTTTTCGGCATCGCTGTCTTCGCCGTTTGGATCGTCGATGGCTCGCCGATCTTTCGTGTCGATCATTTCGACGTGAACGGCAATCAGGCGGTCGCCTCGGATGATGTCGTGGCTCTGCTTCAGGCGAGTGCGGCGCGCAACAGGACGCTCTGGTCGTCCATCCTTGGCGCGAACAATATGCTTACGTGGCCCAAGGCGCTCGCAACGTCGGACGTCGCGTTTATACCTCAGCTTTCGAGCGTCACGCTCGTGAAGAACTATGGCCGCCATACGATCACGGCGAACGTTGCGGAGCGCGTGCCTCTTGCCATTTGGTGCGAAATGCCCCCGACCGATGCGGACGGAAATCCGTCGGGCGATGAACCGTGCTTCTGGTTCGACGATACCGGAACGCTTTTTGAAAAGGCATTCGATACGCAGGGAAGCGAGCTGTATGCCGTTCATGACTATGCCCAGACGGGCCTTGGCATTGGCGGAAAGATGCTACCCGATCTTTTTAATGCGAATCTCATTTCAATATTGAACGCCGTAAAGGAAAGCGGACTTACCGTGAAAGAGATCGCGCTGCATGATCTTTCCCTCGAAGAGATCGACGTTTCGACCTATAACGGTCCCTCGCTTTATTTCAGTTTGCGCTTTGACGCGTCGGAAGATATTGCGGTGCTGAAAGAATTGATGGGACAGTCTAATTTCGATTCTCTGCAATATATCGATTTCCGTACCGAGAACCGGGCATATTATAAATGATCATGGAAATTGAATACGAGGCGAAATTTTTGAACATCGACAAAAATGAAATTCGTGCAAGATTGAAAAAGATCGGCGCGATAGTGAAGCGCCCGGAGTTTTTACAGAAAAGATTCGTCTTTGATGTTCCGCGTGATGACGGGAAAGATTATCGGTGGGTGCGCGTGCGCGATGAGGGGGATAAGATCACGATGACCATGAAGATCATTGATGGCAACAAGATCGAAAACCAAAAGGAGATCAATCTGGTCGTCGATGATTTCGCGAAAGCCGAGGAATTCCTTTTGAAACTTGGCTGCCGGAAGGCGGGATATCAGGAAAATCGCCGGGAGCTGTGGATGATAGATGCAACATGCGTGACCATAGATGAATGGCCTTTTCTTGAAACTTTTATTGAGATCGAAGGATCTTCCGAGAAGATCGTAAAAGAAATCTCTTTGCGGTTGGGATTCGACTATGGCTCGGCCGTCTTTGGCGGGGTCGGTGGGGTTTACATGAAAAAATACGGCGTACCGTTTGATATCGTAAAAAAGAATATCGAATACGCGACGTTTGAAACGGAAAATCCATTTCTAAAATAGGAATCTGCGTTCTGGCGGAGAAGGGTCGTTTCGCCTTCATGGCTGTATAATGAGAGCATGGAATTCCGCAAGCTCAATAAATTGAGGAGGGGCGATAAGGTAGCGATCCTCTCACCGTCGTTCGCCGCGCCGGGCAGATGGCCTGATGTTTACGATCTGGGATGCCGCCGGTTGCGGGATATCTTCGGTCTTGTGCCGGTGGAATTTCCGGCAACGAAAAAGCTCGGCGCATCAAAGGAGGAACGAGCCAGGGATCTCGTGTCGGCGTTCGAGGATAAGGAGATAAAAGCGGTCATTGCGTCGATCGGCGGCAATGATCAGGTGACCTATATCAAAAATCTTCCCGTTGCGCCATTCATTGAAAATCCAAAGCCGTTCTTCGGGTTCAGCGATAATACCCACTTCGAGAATTTTCTCTGGCTTAATGGCGTACCGTCGTACTATGGCGGATGCCTTTTTACGCAATTTGCGACCTTTGGAAAGATGGATCCGTACACGATCGAATATCAGAACCACGCTTTCTTTACGGAGGAAGAATGTGAATTGCGTGCGAGCGGATCATGGAACGACGTTTCCCTTGACTGGAACGATCCGGCAAGTTTCGAAAAGGAATTGTTCTACGAGAAGAATGATGGATGGTATTGGGATGGCACGCAAAGCGCCGAGGGGATCGCGTGGGGAGGATGCCTGGAATCTATCGATGAACTTTTGCGCCACGGTATTGCCCTGCCGACGCTCGATGATTTTCGGAACATCGTTCTCTTTACGGAAACTTCCGAGGAAATACCAGCGGCCGAGCAGGTGTTCCGTGTCTATCGCGCGTTTGGCGAGCGGGGGATATTGGAGAAAATTAAAGCGGTGATCGTCGGCCGACCAAAAGGCTGGGATTTCGGAAAGCGGTTTTCCCCTGAAGAGAGGAGCGAATATCGGAAGATCCAGCGCAATACGACGCTTCAAGCAATACGGGCATATAATCCGTACATTCCGGTCATTCAGAATTTCGATATTGGTCATACGAACCCTCAGATTCCATTGCCTCAAGGAAGACGGATAAGAATAGACGCGGAGCACAGGAGAATATTCGCGGATTTTTAGATAAAAGGGTTTTGTGAAATAATCTTGTCATCCCGAGCCTCGCGAGGGACATTGATTCTATGGAAGAAAGAAATTCCTCTCACGGCTTGGAATGACGAAAAATGGCTTTGTAACTCCCGGGCCGTTATTACGTTCTCATAAGGGTCGAGTCAGGTTTCATAACGCATGAAAACAAAAGAAACTACAAAACCATCGGTCACGGGCCGGGATATCTTCGGGATGCTTTTCAGGGAAACGCGCCGCCATCTCGGTCTCTTTTCGCTGCTCTTTACGGGATCGGTCGGTATCGAGCTCGCCTCGCTCGCCTCGCCGCTCTATATGAAGCAGTTCTTCAATATTCTGGTCGCGGGCAGCACATCCCCGGCCGCGATCCATAGCCTGCTGATGCTGGTCGTCGTGATCGGCCTGATCTCCGTCCTGAGCTGGATCTTCCGGCGGATGCAGATGTACGGCATCATCAATTTTGAATCGCTTGCGATGACCGATCTCTATGATTCCGCGTTCGATTATCTTATCGGGCATTCCTATCAATTTTTCATCTCGCATTTCAGCGGCACCTTGACGCGGCGCGTCAGCAAGTATGCGAGCGCATTCGAATCGCTCATGGACAGCATCATGATGGAATTTTTCCCGATGGCCGTCTTTGTCGTCGGTGCCGTTGGTATTTTATTTTTGCGCAATCATACCCTGGGGATCGTGCTTGGCGTTTGGGTCGTCATTTTCATTGCATTCCAGATCTATACGGCCCGCCTGAAGCAGCCTTTACGCGTCGCGCGGAGCGAAGCTGACAGCAAGCTTGTCGGCGTTCTTTCGGATGATGTTTCGAATCAGAACACGATTGCGCTTTTTTCCGGCGGGGTATACGAGCATCGTCTCTTCGCGGAGGTCGTGGAGCATTGGCGCGCGGCAACTATGCATTCCTGGAATACGGATGAGATGATATGGACGATTCAGGACGCTTTGATTGTGGGTATCAATATTGCCGTGCTATGGGGGACGCTCGTTCTGTGGCAACGCGGGCTTTTCACGGTCGGCGATTTTGTGCTCGTGCAAAGCTATCTTTTGGGTCTTTTCAACCAATTGACAAGCATCAATCGGAACATGCGGCGGTGCTATGATGCGATCGCGGATGCTTCGGAAATGATCGAGATCATCAAGATGCCGCATGACGTGGTGGATGTCCCGGGGGCGGCAAAGCTCGCCGTGAATGACGGAAAGATCGTTTTCGATGATGTTGGTTTCTCGTACCCGAACGGAAGCGCGGCGCTCACGCGATTCGATCTTACGATCGCGGGCGGCGAAAAACTTGCGTTCGTCGGGCCGTCGGGAGCGGGAAAAACGACGATCACGAAGCTCCTGCTCCGATTTTACGATGTGACGGATGGCGCCATTAAAATTGACGGGCAGGACATCGCCGCCGTGACGCAGGACAGCTTGCGCAACGCTATCGCGTTCGTTCCGCAAGAGCCGATCCTATTCCATCGGACGCTTATGGAAAATATCCGCTATGGCCGGCGCGATGCGACCGATGACGAAGTTTTTGCCGCCGCGCATGCGGCGCATTGCGACAAGTTCATTGGTTCGCTTTCCGAGGGATACGGAACGCTCGTCGGGGAGCGCGGCGTGAAACTTTCCGGAGGCGAGCGCCAGCGGGTCGCGATCGCGCGCGCAATCCTGAAGAACGCGCCGATCCTCGTGCTTGATGAAGCAACCTCAAGCCTGGATTCCGAGTCCGAGGCGCTCATTCAGGACGCCCTCCAGACCTTGATGCAGGACAAGACGACCATCGTGATCGCGCATCGGCTTTCGACCATCATGAAAATGGATAGGATCGTCGTCATTGAAGACGGCGGCATCGCCGCGGAGGGGAGCCATCATGAGCTTCTGGAACAGGGAGGTCTCTATAAAAAATTGTGGAGCATCCAGGCTGGCGGTTTCATGGAATAGGAACGAAAAACATTGTCCTTTTTCGGTTCTGTCGCGACAACGGCTAAGACTGAGCTCGAAACAAGGTGGAACCCCCGGTTTTTCGCATTCAATTACCATCCCAAAATGGTAGTATTAAATCAATGAGCGCAGAAAGGAGGAATGATTTCATGGAAAAAGCAAAAGGGTATTTTGAACATCCGGACAAAGCAGTTGAGACCGATGGTAGATTCGAGCATGTCATGGCGATCACTCTCGATTCACATTCCTCTTATAGGGAAGGAGTGATCCGTTGCATCACCAGCCGTGAGGGCGATGTTGCCACTTCCGGATATCTTGATCGAAGCGCCCTGTATAAAACACAGGGCAATTCACTCGATCATTTCTCCGTAGGAGAAAAACTTGAAATAAGAAATCAGGAAAAAATCATCAATGAACTGAGATATGGGGATCTCGATTTTCTCGGCCTTGAAGATCCTGATATCTGGATCGATGAACGGACCGGTCTGATGCATCTTTATTTCACGATGCCTTTCCATGACCGAGAGGAACATGGAATGCTTATCCATTTAGGACATGCTATGGGCAAGGATCTGGATTCGCTCGAGATGACGGAGCCGGTCCTGAAGGATGAGGGAAACGGCGGCGCAAAAGAAGTCTCTATCGCCCCGCTCAATAAAGAAGGTTTTCGCTATAACCTCGTCGAGTCATCCGCCAACGATGATGACTTCGCTTATTCAACGGTCCGCACCGCGATCGCCGGGGATATGGGCGTGCCGTGGAAATTCGGGGAAACCGTGTTCCATCCCAAAATGGAAGGTATCCCGTGGATCGGAGGGCATGCATCGCCAGGGCCGCTTCTGCCAAAGGACTTCATCGATGTCGGCGAAGGAAAATCGCTGGGCATCATGAACGGGCGGGAGGCAAACCGGCGTGTGGATAAGGAAATAAAATACGGGATATTTTCAGTTGGCCTTTTTATTTATGATTACGAGAACGGAAGAATCGATTGGGTTTCACGGGAGCCGTTCATTCGGGATAGTGAGGCGCGCACCATAACTTTTGCAAGCCAGTTCGTAGCACGGGAAAATGGTCAGGGTATTCTCTATGCGCATGTGGATGATTCGTTCGTGCGGGCATATACGTTGGATGCGGAAACTATCAAAACCCTGTTGCCTTAGAAATTTTAAGACAAAGACGCCTTCCCTTATCGCGCCTTTCGCTCTGCGGCAATGTCCCGCAACGCGGGCTGGAATAGTTTTGAGATAGGTTCTAAGATATTCTTATGCCTCAAGATAAGCGGTTGATCGCTTTTAATTGGAAAGAAAATCCGGCAACCCCGCGCGAAGCGGATCGGCTTTTTGCTGCGCTTGCAAATGCGGGAGCGAACCGGGCGCGAAAAAACCTAGACATCGTTGCCTGTCCGCCATTCATCTATCTTGCGGAACTATCTAAAAAGATGACCGCAAGGCATGCTCATTTTGAGCTTGGCGCGCAGGATGTTTTTTGGGAAGATACCGGTGCATATACCGGCGAGATCGGTCCCGCAATGCTCCGCGGTATCGGAAAGAACATAAAATATGTGATTGTTGGACATTCCGAGCGGCGGCGGTTTCTTGGGGAAACGGATGAAATGGTGAATAAAAAAGTTCGCGCCGCTTTGGCGGCCGGATTTCGCGTGATCCTTTGCGTCGGTGAACCGAAAGAAGTGCGGAAACAGGGGATTGTCTCGGCTCGGCAATATATTAAAAATCAATTAAAGAAAGATTTACAAGGTCTGGATTCCCGCCGGAGTTTATCCTCCGCGAAGGCGGAGGACGGGAATGACAGAATGATCATTGCTTACGAGCCCATCTGGGCGATTGGAACCGGCAAGAATGCCGATCCTGACGATGCGCGAGATATGGCGATCTTCATAAAGAAAGAGGTGAAGCAATTTTCCGACATTCCGGTGCTTTATGGCGGTTCCGTTTCGAGCTCTACGGTCGCGGATTACTTATGCTATACTGAGATTAATGGCGTTCTGGTCGGGGGCGCAAGTTTGCGCGGTGAGGAAATCGTTAAAATGGTGAAAAACGCTTTATAAAAAATAATCGTATGGATAAAAAAGATATTCATAAACTTGTTCTGCAATATGTTTCGGTGCTGTTCGGAGTGATATTCCTGACGGTTGCTATGGGCGCGGTCTCGCGGTGGGGAGGTTCGCTTGCTCCGGCGCGGACGCTTACGGTTTCGGCTGACGGAAAGACGACGGCAACCCCCGATCTTGCCGAAGTTTCATTTTCGGTGGTTTCGCAGGGAAAAGATCCCAATACGCTGAATGCGGACAATAATCAGGCCATGAACAAGGTCATTGATTTTGTAAAATCGCTGAATGTCGCGTCGAGCGATATTACAACCGTGAATTACGATCTCGAGCCGAACTACGAGACCAATACCGTGACGGTTCCTCAGCCTATTCTTTCGCCCGTTTCACCTCAGCCAGAATCATCAAATGCTGATTTTATTTCCGTAGGTTCGCCGATTCGGACGATAAGCTCCAGCACGATTTCGGGTTATACGCTCACGCAGACCGTGCAGGTGAAGATCCGCGATTTCACGAATATCGCGAAACTGCTCGGGGGATTGCCGCCGCTTGGCGTGAACAATATCAGCGGGGTGACGTTCACCTTCGATAATTCCGACAAGTTTTTGGCGGTTGCGCGCGCTGACGCCATGACAAAAGCTTCGGTGAAAGCCGGGCAAATGGCGGGCGAAGCGGGCGTTTCCCTCGGCAAGGTGGTGAGCGTCCAGGAATATGGCAATGTGCCGGTATACTCCAGTTATGCAAAAGCCGTGCCGATGGCGGCGGGCGTTTCGAGTGCCGAGGTGACGCCGACCATCGAGCCGGGGACACAGGACATCACGGACCAGGTAACGATCGTTTACGAGCTGAAATAAAAATATAACATTTTACATTCGATCTTCGTAGCCGAATGCGATTTCCTGCTATGACAAAAAAAGATTTCAGCCTTATGGTTGTCCTTGGCGCCGCAGTCGGACTTTTGATCCAGCCGATCATAACGAACGCATTGCCGCGGATCGGTCTCAGTATGTTCGATCGCGCATTGATATTCGTTTTCTTCGCCGCGCTTGCCCCTTTCCTGATCTGGCTCTCGGAGCTGCTCTCGCGGTTCTTCAAGGGTATCTATCAATTTGCGCAATTCGCGGCCGTGGGAACGTTGAACTCGTTCATCGATATCGGCGTGTTCAATTTCGAGACGGCGCTTTACGGAATAACGCCCGTCAGTACGGCGGCGTTCGTCGTGTTCAAGGCGATATCGTTCCTCTGCGGGACGACGAACAGTTTTTTCTGGAACAAATATTGGACATTTTCCTCGAATCGCGCGACGCATCCCGAGGGAGCCATCAAAGAGACCAAGGAAGCAGCGTCGTTCTATGTAATCGCAGGCATCGGTTGGGCGGTGAACGTCGGTGTCGCGACCGCCATAAAATTGCTCGAACCATCGGGAGCTTCCTCGAAATTATGGGTGGATATCGTCGCGCCGCTCTGCGGTATCGCGGCGTCGTTCATCTGGGATTTTTTGGGATATAAATACGTCGTTTTCAAAAAATCATAATCATCCATGTATCCATC
>CAZWWZ010000005.1:0-3283 GCA_964637795.1 uncultured Candidatus Saccharibacteria bacterium
GAGCGTGAGCGATGCCACGACGGCTTGCGGAACGCCGACAAAGAAAGACGATAGCCTCTCGGCGACCACTGATACCGCCGGCGTGACCTATCCAGATGTCAAAACCTACCATCCGCTCGTGATCGTGGAGAATGGCGGGAGCGCCGTGCAGGCAGTGGCCAGCGTGACTACCTCGGGCGGCGGCGGTAGTTCGCACTTGGCATGTCAAAATGATACCTGCACGAAAGTCTCCGGCTCCGGTTCGAATCAATGCGTTGCTGAGGGTGATGCGTGCGTTGGCGGTTCCTCTCATCTCGCATGTCAAAATGATGCCTGTGTCGCAGTCTCCGGCTCCGGTTCGGACCAGTGTGCTACGAACAGTGATTGTGCCCCTCCGCCGCCTTCTTGCACATTCAGCACGAAGTCCACGACGCCGATCGTTCCTCCGGAATCAGCAACGCTCTCCTGGACCTGCTCAAATGCCAATTCCTGCAGCATCGATCAAGGGGTCGGAACGGTCAATCCGCCCTCCGGCAGCGTGAAGGTTTATCCGACGAGCACGACGGTATATACCCTGAACTGCAATGGCAGTACCTGGACCACGAGCGTTCTCGTGAACAATCCCGGACAGATCGAGGTTAATCCATAGGAGGTTCATGAGGCAGATACAAAAAGACCCGGTAACGGGTCTTTTTGTACGTATATTTTGTCGTCCTCGCCCCTCAAAAGACTTGGGGTAAACTCCAGCGGGGACCCAGAACCGTCATCCTCGACCTGGTCGAGGATCCACGCTTTATAAATAAAAGATTGAAAGTATAAATCCCCGCCTTCGCGGGGACGACAACACATTTTTCTGTTATCTTATTTCCCATTTGTCATTCCGAGCCCTGCGAGGAGTCTTGAAAAATAAAAAAACACCCCAAGCTGGTTGGCTTGGGGTGTTTCTTCTGCATTCCGACCGAGGCAAATCGGTAGGAAGCGGAAGAAAAAAGTTACTGGTTCGCGAGAATGAAGAACGCCGGATTTCCCGTGGCATCGATGCCGCCGACGTAGAGCTTAGTGCCATCGTTCGACACAAGAACGCCGGAAGCTTCGAACCCGATCGGCAGAGAGTTTGAGGAAGCGATAGTCGTTCCCGTCAGCGTCGCGAGATCGAATGACTCAAGGGTTGTTTTTCCCGTTGCCGTACCGGCGTACCAAACAATGACCGCCTGATGCGTCTCATCCTTTGCGATGCCGATTGGATTTCCTGTAAGGGTAGTCTGCTCGGCAACATGGAGGGTTTGAGATGAATCAAGCGCTGTTTCGATGAGCTGTTTGTCGTGACTTGACAGGAGAACGGCTGTTCCTGACTTAAAGAGACGAAATGGCCAGCCGCCAGTAGTGTATTCTGTCTGCCAAATGGTTCCTGCAGGCGTGACGCCGGTAAGCGTCAATGAGGAAATAAGGTTCAGATTCTTGTCAGAGAATCGGATCGCAGTATCCTCCGCAGAGTACGTGGCAATGAGATCGGAACCGTTAACGGTTGCCGTATCCATTGTCCAAGCATAAGCGCCGGCTGCTACAGAATCGACCACGGCCATCTGGGAAAGATCGATTTTATCGAGCTTTCCTGCGATGGTATCAGTCGCGTAGCCGCTGCCGCTCTTGGTTGCGATTGCCATGAGAAAGTCGCTCGTCGAATTGTTGATCGAGAGGACGTTGGTAGTGGTAGAGTTTTCCAGGGTTGAGGTGTAATACACGGTGGTCCCCCATGCGTACGGAATAACAACACCGTTCGTCAGGAGATCTCCGGTCTGGTCATCGATCGCAATGGAAAGATTGTCATCCCCCATCACGGTTCCCTTGTTCGTTCCGTCCGCAAGGGCATACTTTTGGACGGCAAAGGGATAGCCAGGAGCGAAGTAGGCAGTTGTGCCGTCTTTGCTCGGAATCATCGTTTGTTGGTCGGTTGTGAACGGGATCCAGAACGTGTTGGACTGGATCGTCCCGTCGACGCTTGCGACCCACACCTTAATGAAGTGAGGGGCGTAAGCGGCCGTAACCACAAGACCATCAAGAAATCCACTTTTTTCACCGCAACCATAGTCACAGATGGCAAAAGCCATCTCGAAGTACCCATTTGTGACATCCTTTGCGGTAATAGTATGGGTCGCCGAACCTAAGGGATCGATTCCTGTGGCAATATCGCCGGCTTGTGCGCCAGCTATTGTGACATCGAAGACGGCTACGCCTTCGGGTTGAGCTGCGTGAGGTAGGGTTATTGGTGACAGTAAAAGATTGGGATCTGTGTTGGGATCTCCTGTGCCAGACCATGCAATTACGATCTGTCTTTCCATTACTGTCACTTGCGCATTCGCGGACTTGGTTGTGTCTGCAACGCTCGTCGCGGTTACCGTTACGATGGTTCCTGCAGAAACGCTCATCGGTACGGAGAGAACTCCGGCCGATGTGATCGTTCCAGCGGATGCCGTCCAGGTGACTGCCGTGTTCGTCGTATTCAGAACGCTTGCGGCGCAGGTCGAAGTCTGTCCTTGCGGGACTGATGCCGGCGAGCACGAAGCGCTCACGGAAACCGGCGGTGCTGTTACGGTGACTGTCGCCGTGGCAGCGCTGCCATTAGCATCGGTTCCGGTGACCACGGACGTACCAATAACAGTTGCCGAATAAAGGCCGCTGCTATTGATCGTGTTGCTGCCAGTGAGCGACCATGTCGCATTGACCGCAACTCCGTTTTCAAGGAGCTGAAACTGCTGGTTTTCTCCGGCCACGAGCGATACGGTTGCCGGTGAGACAGCGATCGTTACTACTTTCATTGCTACAGTTGCGTTTACTGTTGAATAGCCGCTTGCCGTAACCGTAAGAGTGTAACTGTTTGCTGTTGCCGGTGCCGTGTAGGTCGATCCAGTGAAACTCCCGTCGCCGGTGGGCACGGACCAGGATACGCTTTGTGAGCATGTTCCCGTACCGGTGCAGATCACCGTTGCCGAGCAGGACGCCGTTTTTCCGGTGACCATCGGGTTTGGTGTGCACGATGCTGCCGAAATCGATGACGGCGTTCCCGGGGTTGATCCAATTTGATTGGTTGTTCCGCCACCACCGCAGCCATTGAGGCTGCATAAGGTAGTGAGGGTGACGAAAATTGCGAGGAAATACTTTGCGATCCTCATGACTGTTCTCCATTCTCCCCTCCCAAAGAGGGGAAATTCTCGGTTGTGGCGAAACCTCTGTGAGCTCTAAGGCCCCAAAAAGCTTCGCGGTTCTAATTGCAGAGTACCAGAATTATTGATATATGTCAATATGC
>CAZWWZ010000005.1:3383-21166 GCA_964637795.1 uncultured Candidatus Saccharibacteria bacterium
AAGCTTCGCGGTTCTAATTGCAGAGTACCAGAATTATTGATATATGTCAATATGCAAAAATCTCCTGCTCTATTGAATTTCAAGTTTGATAATTTTTGTCGTGGTCCCGGGAGCGGGACTGTCCGTGTTCCCAATCTTCTGCTATGAAGCACGGATTATCCGCCTTCGCGGATAAAGACAGGCGATATGCGTGGATGGCAGAAAAATTTTTAGATAGCGATGTTTTATCAAAGCTCGACCTCGATAATTTATAAAAATATCGAAATAGTATCTCGATAAATAGGCATGAAAAAGGGGTCCCTGGACTTCAGGGACCCCTTAAAAGCAAGACCTGCAATACCTAAACCCTGGCAATGAAAGGCGTCCCCGTGCAAAGGACTCTTTCTGCAGGTCTCTTATAATTTAAAATCTGAAACCAGAATAACGCCAATAAAAGAACTTGTCAACCATGCGAAAAGCGAGCAAAACGCTGGCTGGCGGCCAGAAGGCTGCCAGCCAGAACGACGGATGTTAACGGGACCAGATGATGCGCCCCGCATAACCCGTCTGCAGTCGTACACGCTTATCTACATCCCTCGCTACCTTGATGTTGTGGAATCCGTCCGCCAAGTTTCCTGTGCCCTTGAGCACATTCAACGTGATGGCCGCGATCCGCCAGTGCCCCCCTCGACGATAGAGTCGCCGGTCAAGCAGGTCGAATCCGATATTCAGAACCACGTTGGCCGAAACTACGCCCGTGGTATTCCGTTTACCGAAACAACCTGCCCAACCGTCTTCTCCAATATAGTATCGCGTAAGAAAAGTCCCATCCGCGCGATACGCAGTCGTAGGGTGATCCAATCCATTGACGGTAGTAGACATATCCACCGTCGTTCCTGCGGAAAGATACGCTTCGGATGCCAAGTAGAGAAAGTCGATCTTCTGAGCTTTCTCCGCCGGCTTCTTTGGCGGATCATCCGGAAGGATGGGTTGTATCTGGGCGAAGGCATGCAATGAGCATGAGCTCATTGTCATCAATAACAGCAACAGCGAAGCGATGTTGGTAAGTAATTGCACGTTACTTACCCCCTTTCATTGGTTTAGGTACTTGGTATTTTTTAACATCAAAAAATGAGTTTGTCTAGGTTTGAGCGGGGCAACTACTGTTCCCGCCTTCCTCGACCCGGTCGAGGACCCGTGCTTTACAGAAAAAGATCGGAAGCATGGATTTCCGCCTTCGCGGGAACGATAAAAATTTTTTATCCGACATATTTTCTTTTGCCACCGTTTTTGTACGGATCAAGGCTTCTTTCGTGGATTCCGTATTGAACTTGGAATGACACAAGTCGTGCATCAGTTTCGTTCATGCGCTACAATAGCGGAGCCATGACACAAGATGAAGCTCTCGATATTTTAAAGACCGGCGTAAATGTCTTTTTGACCGGCGAGCCGGGAAGCGGAAAGACCTATCTTGTGAACCGCTATGTGGAATATCTGCGCGGACACGGTATTATTCCGGCAATTACGGCATCGACCGGGATCGCGGCGACGCACATCGGCGGCATGACGATCCATTCATGGAGCGGTGTCGGGATCAAGAACCAGATAACGCAGTACGACCTGCGTCGTATCGAGGACAATCCGCGCACGGGGCGAAAGATCAAGAACGCGAACATTTTAATAATAGATGAGATATCCATGCTTTCTGCGCGGATGTTCAGTATGGTTGACGAGGTCTGCCGCGCGGTGCGGAATTCGGACGAAGCATTTGGCGGATTGCAGGTGGTCTTGGTTGGCGATTTTTTCCAGTTGCCCCCAGTCGTCCGCCGGACAAGTGATCTGGACGAGAGGCTTCCGTTCGAGAACGAGTCGGATGATCCGGCCGCGGCATTTGCCTACCAATCACCTGCATGGCGCGATCTCGGGCTTACGGTTTGTTATCTTTCGGAGCAGTATCGGCAAGAAGATGCGGTATTCCTTGATATTCTTTCCGCACTCCGCTCCGGCTCGCTCACGGATGACCATAAGAAACGGCTTTTGTCGCGCGGTGCGATCTTTAATGAGATTCCAAAAAGCGTTACGAAGCTTTTTCCGCACAACGCCGATGTCGATCGCGTGAACGAACGCGAACTCGGGAATCTTCTTGGCGCGGTGCATGTTTTTACGATGCAGGGAAGTGGCCAGGCGCATCTTATCGAACAATTGAAACGGGGGTGTTTATCTCCTGAAAAACTTCAGCTCAAGATCGGCGCAAAGGTGATGTTCACAAAAAATAATTTCGAAGGGAAATTCGTGAACGGAACGACGGGTACAGTCGTGGGATTCCGCGCCGATGATATTCCGATCGTCGAGACGCGGGCGGGCAAGCGGATCGCCGCAGAACCTACTGATTGGAAGATCGAAATCGAATCGGAGACGCTTGCGAGCGTGCGGCAGATACCGCTTCGGCTTGCGTGGGCGATCACGGTGCACAAAAGCCAAGGTATGTCGCTCGATGCGGCGATCATCGATCTTGGAAATGCTTTTGAATATGGGCAGGGCTATGTGGCGCTATCGCGCGTGCGGACGCTTGCCGGATTGTATCTGCTTGGATTGAATGAGCGGGCACTTGAAGTGCATCCCGATATTTTAGAAAAAGATGCCGAGTTCCGTGCGGCATCGAACAGGGCGGACGAACAATTCCGAAGCATGCAACCGCGGGATAATGAGCTCATGGAGGGAAGATTTATTCATGCGTGCGGGGGTTATGCCGAAGCATCGCATGCCCCGCATCCGGTAAAAGCCCTCAAAATAGATACCTACGCAAAAACACTTGCTCTTATCAAAGATGGGAAAAACATTTCCGATATCGCGGGTTTAAGATTGCTTACGGAAGCGACCATCCTCACGCATCTCGAAAAATTGTGCGAGCGCGGCGATATTTCACCGGGCGACATCGGCCATCTTCTAGCGGATCGGCAAACGCTTATTCAAGATATTCATATCGCGATGCGCCGGTTCGGCACAAAACCCTTGAAGCCGGTTTTCGATCATTTTAACGGGGATATTTCCTATGAAACACTTCGCCTTGCGCGGCTGACGTTTGAAGAGTGATGTTTTTATAAACCTGAATTTAGATACCTGCTTTTGCTGCGATGATATTTTGCGCCGTGGTCCCGGGAGCGGGACCATCCGTGCTTCCTATCTTTAAAAAGCATGGACCCTCGACCCGGTCGAAGGCGGCAGGGGATTTTTTTATCCCAAGCGGAGTTTTTTGAATATTGGATAAAAAGCGAGTTCAGAATGTGTGAACAAGATCTTTATGGGCGTAGGATTTTTTTTCCGGAAGATTATTTCCCGTATCAAGAAGAACTAACCTTGCGGAGCATTAAATCTTCCATGCTCCGCAAGGTTAGTTCTTCTTGACCAATTCATCTTTCGGAAGGCGAGAAAACGGGAGCCGTTGACAAAACCCTCTTATTTCCTGTATCATTTCCCTGTAGTTTGAGATGGGTTTTGTCTGCTCCCCGTCCATACGGGGATAAGCTTTCTTTATATCAATGCCAACAGTCCAACAATTAGCCAAGAGGGGGAGAAAATCGATAAAGGCGAAGACCAAAGCGCCGGCTTTGTCTTATTATTTCAATACCATCAAGAACGAGCCTGTCGATTCGGGATCTCCTTTTAAACGCGGTGTTTGTTTGAAAGTTTTTACAACCACCCCGAAGAAACCGAACTCAGCTCTCCGTAAGGTGGCCCGCGTGCGTCTTACGAACGGCATGGAGGTGACGGCATATATTCCAGGAGAAGGGCATTCCCTGCAGGAGCACTCGATCGTAGTGGTGCGCGGCGGCCGCGTGAAAGATCTTCCTGGCGTTCGCTATCATGTGGTGCGCGGTGTTTTGGATGCGACGGGCGTGGCGAATCGCAAGCAGCAGAGATCGAAATACGGAGCGAAGCGGCCGAAAGAAGCTTAACGAAAACACATGAGAAAGAAACGCGTTTATAAAAAATATCATACACCTGACCCGGTTTTTGAAAGGGTTGATCTGGGAAGGTTCATCAATTACGTGATGAAGGACGGCAAAAAATCAACCGCGGAGCGGGTGGTTTACGGTGCCTTCGACGAGATAAAGAAGATCACCAAGGAAGACCCGATCGCTATTTTTGAAAAGGCGTTCGAAAATGCAGCCCCGATGGTCGAGGTCGTCTCGAAGCGTGTCGGCGGTGCGAACTATCAGGTGCCGATGGAGGTGCGGCCCGAACGGAAGTTCGTTCTCGCGACGCGCTGGCTCATTGGTGCGGCTCGCTCAAAAAAGGGAAAGCCGATGGCGACGAAGCTCGCGGAAGAATTGATTGCGGCCTCAAAGAACGAAGGTGCGGCGATCAAGAAGAAGCAGGATACGCATCGGATGGCTGAAGCAAACCGCGCATTCGCACATTTCGCGTCAGCCCCGCATCGACCCGCATAATTTCCGTCGTTTGCGTCCAGACGTCATTCTGGGTGAAGCGAAGAATCTTGCTGTGCAGGAAAAAATAGAAGATTCCTCGCGAAGCTTGGAATGACAAGAACGTTTTTGGTAATAATAAGACAACAAAAATATGCCTCGCAAATATCCAATCGAAAAGATCCGCAACATCGGCATTATCGCTCATATTGATGCCGGAAAAACAACCGTTTCCGAACGCGTGCTTTTTTATACCGGCGTTTCGCATAAGATCGGCGAGGTGCATACCGGCGATACGGTCATGGACTGGATGGACCAGGAACGCGAACGCGGCATCACGATCACGTCGGCCGCAACGACCGCTTTCTGGATCCCGACGGAGCGGAACCACGATAAAAATTTCGAACATCAGATCAATCTTATCGACACCCCGGGACACATCGATTTCACCGTTGAAGTGAAACGGTCGCTTCGCGTTTTGGATGGCGCGGTCGTCGTTTTTGACGGTGTCGCGGGCGTCGAGCCGCAATCGGAAACGAACTGGCGCTACGCGGATGAGTATAACGTGCCGCGCGTCTGCTTCATCAACAAGCTTGACCGCATGGGTGCGAGCTTTAAAAAGAGCTTTCAGTCGATCATAGATCGTCTGACGCCGAACGCGATGCCGATCCAACTTCCGGTCGGTCTCGAATCGGATCTGAAGGGCGTTGTCTGTTTGCTGGAAAACAAAGCTTTCGGTTTTGAGGGGGAACATGGCGAGAATATCGTCGAAATAGAAATCCCGGCCGACATGAAGGCCGAGGTGGAAAAAGCACGCCATGACCTCATTGAGAAGATCGCCGAGAACGATGATGAAATGATGTCGGCATATCTTGACGGCAAGGAGCCGACACTCGAAGATCTTCGCCGTGTTTTGCGCAAAGCGGTCATCGCGAACAAGATCATCCCGGTGCTTTGCGGATCGGCGCTCAAGAACAAGGGCGTGCAATTCATGCTTGACGCGGTTGTCGATTATCTTCCGGCACCGACCGACCTCCCGCCGGTCAAGGGGCATGACATGAAGACCGAAGAGATCATCGAACGCCATCCGAAAGACGAAGAACCGTTCGCCGGGCTTGCGTTTAAGATCGCCACCGACCCGTTCGTCGGAAGCCTGGCGTTCTTCCGGAATTACTCCGGCATCATCAAGCGCGGGTCGTATATCTTGAACTCAACCAAGAATGTCCAGGAGCGTATCGGCCGTATCGTGCGTATGCACGCGAACGTGCGCGAAGAAGTCGAAGAGATCTATTCGGGTGAGATCGCCGCGATCGTGGGCCTCAAGAGCACGACGACCGGAGATACGCTTTGCGATCCGGAGCATCCCATTATTCTGGAAAAGATAACCTTCCCGGAGCCGGTCATCGGCATTCGCATCGAGCCGAAAACGAAAGCCGACCAGGAAAAAATGGGCACAGCACTTCACCGCCTCGCCGAAGAAGATCCGACGTTCCGCGTTGCGGGCGATCCCGATACGGGCGAGACGATCATCTCCGGCATGGGAGAGTTGCACCTCGAAGTTCTTGTTGACCGCATGAAGCGCGAATTCGGCGTGGAAGCGAACGTCGGACGTCCGCAGGTCGCTTACAAAGAAACGATCATGGGCGAAGGAGAAGCGGAGGGGAAGTATATCAAGCAATCCGGCGGACGCGGCCAATACGGCGATGTCTGGCTTCGCGTGAAACCGCTCGAGCGCGGAAAAGGATTTGTCTTTTTGAATGAGATCAAAGGAGGTGCCATCCCGCAGGAGTTCATCAATCCAACGGAAAAAGGCGTTAGAGAATCGCTTGATCGCGGTATTCTCGCGGGATATCCGGTGATCGATGTCGAGGTAACGCTCTATGATGGTTCGTTCCATGAAGTCGACTCTTCCGAGGCGGCGTTCAAGATCGCCGGTTCCATGGCGTTCCAGGAGGCCGCAAAGCGTGCGAAGCCGGTCATTTTGGAACCGATTATGAAGATCCAGGTGCTTATTCCGACCGATTTCCTCGGCGAGATCACGGGAAGCTTGAACTCGAAGCGGGGAAGGATCGAAGAGATCACCGATCGTCCGGGTCTCAAGGTCATCGACGCAAAAGTGCCGCTTTCCGAAATGTTCAGCTATACGACCGAGCTGCGATCTTTGACCCAGGGTCGAGGATCCTTCACGATGGAATTCGACCATTACGAACCGGCCCCAGCCAATGTGACCCAGCTTATCATTGAAGGAAAGAAAAGATAGATAAAAAATCCCCTGCGAGAGCAGGGGATTTTTTATCGAAGTTCGGCTTCGAAACACCAGAATTTTCCTCTGTCATCCCCGATCCGTCGGGGATCCGTGTTTTATGAATTTAGGGCACGAGTCCTCCGTCTTTATGGAGGATGACTTCTCTTATTTGTTGTATAATAAGATCAAATGACCGACGACCAATTACTTGATCAGATTCAGAAGCAGGGTTTGCTTCCTGCGCCGACCGTGGCGCGTCTCCGTCGCGATATTTTGGTGAATAACGAGTCCGCGGAGGCGATCATTCAACGGGAACGCTTGATTCCCGACGTAAAGATCGCGGAGTTGAAGAGCTCGCTCACGAATGTGCCGTATCAAAAAATAGATGCGGCGGCGATCGACGCAAAACTTTTGGGATTCATTCCGGAAGAGACCGTGCGCACCTATGGTGTCGCGCCGATATCCCTCGCCGATAATCTTTTTATTGTCGGTATGCTGCATCCCGACAATACGAAAGCACAGGATGCCGTGAAATTCATTGCGCGGCAGAATCATGTGAACCTCGGCGTTTATCTTATCTCGTATGGGGATTGGGAGGCAGTCATACGCCGCTATTCACCGTATCGTTCCGAGATCGCGAAGGCGGTCCAGTCCCTTAATGTAAAAGAAGGATCGTCGAATCAGCTGGCGATCGATCTTGCCGCGGTCAAGGGCAATGAAGATGCTCCTGTCATTAAGATCGTCGCCGATACTTTGAAGGAGGCCGTTTTTAGCCGCGCGTCGGACGTTCATATTGAGCCGGAAGAAAAATCTCTCCGCATACGGTTTCGCATCGACGGCGATCTTCGCCAGGTCGCTTCATTGCCGGCCGAACTCGCACAGCCGATCATTTCCCGCGTGAAGGTCATTTCCAGTCTGAAGATCGACGAGACGCGCATTCCGCAGGACGGCCGTTTTAGGTCGCGGCTCCTCGATAAGGACGTCGATTTTCGTGTTTCGACATTTCCAACGCCAATGGGCGAGAAGGTTGCCATCCGTGTGCTCGATCCGACAACCGGTCTGAAAAATTTCGACAGCCTGCAGTTCCGTTACAAAAATCTTGAAGCGGTGAAAGCGGGGCTCGAAAAGCCGTTCGGCATGATCCTTCTCACGGGACCGACGGGATCCGGAAAAACAACAACACTCTATTCATTCCTGCAGGAGCTCAATAAGGAAAGCGTGAACATCGTTTCCCTTGAAGACCCGGTGGAATATTTCGTATCCGGCGTGAACCAGTCGCAGGTGAGGCCTGAGATCGGATATGATTTCGCGTCCGGACTCCGGGAAATACTTCGCCAGGACCCCGACGTCATCATGGTCGGCGAAATTCGCGATAATGAAACGGCGGGCCTTGCTGTTCAGGCGGCATTGACCGGCCATATCGTTCTCTCGACGCTTCACACCAATAATGCCGCCGGCGTCGTGCCTCGCCTTATCGATATGAAAGTGGAGCCGTTCCTTTTGCCGGTCGCCATGAACTTGATGATCTCCCAGAGATTGATCGGTGTCCTTTGTCCGAATTGCAAGGCTCAAGAGGAAGCGTCGGCCCCGATGCAGGAGATCATTGCTCGTGCACTCGCCGACCTTCCCGAAGAAGTCACTGCGTCTTACGCGAAACCATACAAAATATGGCGTGCGCCGGGATGCACGGTTTGCAAAGGAAAGGGCATTCAGGGCCGCGCGGCGATCTTTGAGGTTCTTCGGATGACGCCTCAGCTTGAGGAGATCATCGTGTCCGGATCCACTATTCAAAAAATAGGACAGGAAGCGAAACGGCAGGGGATGATCACGCTTCGCCAAGACGGCATTATCAAGGTACTTGAAGGATTGTTGCCGCTTGAGGAGGTTCTGCGCGAAACAGAGGAATAGTTGGTAATGGAGAAATTGGTTGTCATTTCGAGTCCTGCGAGAAATCTCGCTTAAAAAATGCACCTGGAGATCCCTCGTGAAACTCGGGATGACAGCGAGAGTCCGCATATTAAAATTGTGCTATAATTTTCTTATGGATGACTATAAACAAAAATTGGATGATCTTCTGACGGAAACAGCGCGGCAAAATGCATCAGACCTGCATCTTGCGGTGGGTCGAAAACCAACATTGCGTATTGATGGTGTTCTGGTCCCGCTCGAAAAAGAGCCGATCATGACCCCGGAAATGACCGAGGGTATCATTTCCGAACTCATGACCATTCCGGGCCAGAAAGAGAAACTTGTAAAAGATCGCCAGATCGACCTTGCGTACAGCTTCGAGGATAAGGCGCGGTTTCGGGTGAATGCTTATTATCAGCGTGGTTATCTTGCCGCCGCGCTCCGTCTGATCCCTTCCCGGATCAGAAGCGTGGAAGAACTTAATTTGCCGCCGATCATCCACGATTTTACCAACCTTTCCCAGGGATTCGTGTTGGTAGTGGGTCCTGCGGGCCACGGGAAATCGACGACGCTTGCCGCGATCCTCGACGAGATCAATCATGCACAATCAGACCATATCATAACGATCGAGGATCCTGTCGAATATCTTTTTACGCAGGATAAGTGCATCATATCCCAACGTGAGGTCGGCAGTGATACGACGGGATTCCATGTTGCCCTGCGGACCATTTTGCGCCAGGACCCCGACGTCATCATGATCGGAGAAATGCGCGATGTTGTTTCCATCTCTACGGCAATGACGGCCGCCGAAACGGGCCACTTGGTTTTCGCCACTCTCCACACAAATTCCGCCTCGCAAACCATTGACCGCATCATTGATTCCTTTCCGGCAGAGCAGCAGGAACAGATCGCGTCCCAGCTTGCCGCGACCTTGGTTGCTATTGTTTCACAGAGGTTGTTGCCGCGTATCTCAGGGGGCCGTGTGCCGGCGCTTGAGATCATGATCGTGAATCCGGCGATCAGAAATCTTATTCGCGAGCGCAAGGTATATCAGATCGATCTTGTTATTGAAACAAGTCTGCAGGAAGGTATGGTCACCCTGAACCGCTCTTTGGCGAACTTGGTAAAGAACAAGGAAGTTTCTTTCGATAATGCGGCGCTCTATTCATTGAATCCCGCCGAACTGCAGATACTTCTTGAGAAAATGTAAAAAACACTAAAATCAAAGTTGACGCATCTTGCGTCATCCTCCGCCCGGGCGGAGGACCCGTGCTTTCAAAGCGGGAGAAGCACGGACCCTTGCCTCCGCGAGGGCGACAACTCTTTTTATGAAATTCAAGTATCAAGCGAGAACTAAAGAAGGGGAATTGCAGGCAGGATTTATTGAGGCCGGTAACCGCGACACGGCGCTTCAGATATTGGCAAGCCACGACCTGTTTGTTCTGAGCGTTGCTTCTGCCGAAAAGAAGCAGTTTTTTGAAGGGATCTCCGGATTCGTGAATCGCGTACGACGGAAGGATATGG
The DNA here is from genome assembly GCA_964637795.1 of uncultured Candidatus Saccharibacteria bacterium. Lineage (GTDB taxonomy): Bacteria > Patescibacteriota > Minisyncoccia > UBA6257 > 2-01-FULL-56-20 > CAJAQL01. The sequence goes on from CAZWWZ010000005.1 coordinate 13,467, forward strand.
TCATCTTCGCGCGCCAGCTTGCAACTCTTCTCGATGCGCGGCTTCCTTTGAACGACGCATTGGTGACGCTCGGCGAACAAACAACCAATAGCGTCCTTAAGGACGCGACGGTTCAGATCGCGCAGGATATAAATAGCGGACTTTCTTTTTCTCAGGCGCTTGAGCGCCAGGGAAAAACTTTTCCGTCCTATTATACGGCAATGATCCGTGCATCCGAGGTCACGGGCAATCTCGATGAAGCGGCAACGTTCCTTGCTGATTATACGGAGCGCGAAGGGAACCTGGCATCGAAAGCATCTTCTGCGCTCATTTACCCAGGAGTGCTTCTCGGCCTTTTTCTCGTGGTCGGTTTTATCCTTTTGACGTTTGTGTTCCCCCAGATCGAGCCGATATTTCAGGAAAGCAATATTTCCATTCCTTGGTATACGGCGATTTTTCTCGGCCTCGGAACATTTTTACAGAAATGGTGGGCGGCGGTCATTGTCGCTGTTTTCTTTATCGTTTTCATCGTGTTGGACTACTTCCGATCGGATGAAGGAAAAGCTCTTTGGGATGAGGTGGAGATTCGTCTGCCGATCGTCAAAAAAGTCTATCTTCCGCTCCTTATGGCGCGTTTCGGCAATGCTATGGCACTGCTCATCCACGGAGGAATTCCCATTGCCCAATCGCTTGAGATCATGGAGAGCATGATGGACAGCGTTCCGTATACCGATATCTTGCGCGGCGTTACGGAAGATGTGCGGCAAGGCCAGCTTCTCTCGGAAAGTTTGGCGCAACATCCGGACTATTTCCCCACGCTTGTTCCCCAGATGGTCGGTATCGGCGAAAAGACAGGTAAGACCGAAGAAATGTTCAGCCGGGTCGCGGCGATCTATACCCGCCAAGCGAACGAGGTTGCGGACAATCTCGCCGATCTTATTCAGCCGGTCTTGCTGATCGGCATGGGGCTTTTGGTCGGCTTGCTCTTTGCCTCGATCCTGGTGCCGCTCTACAGTTTGACGGCAAGTATGTAAAAATAAGTAAAATTTCCTTATTTTGTCATGCCGAGTTCAGCGGGGGATCCGTTGCGGGAATCGAGATATTTCACAAGAGTCGACCCAACAGAACTTATCAAAGATAGGCTTTGCAATATACAATATGGTATACTTTTAAAAATGGTCGAAAAAATATCTTCATAATTATGAAAAGAAAACAACAAGGCTTCACCCTTATTGAAATCCTCATCGTGGTTGCGATCATCGCTATCCTTGCTTCCGTGGTGCTCGTCGGTCTTGGGCCGACTCAGCAGCAGGGCCGCGATGCACGGCGCATCTCGGATCTTCGTGAGGTGCAGACCGGACTGGAGCTGTATTACAACAAGAATGGCAACTATCCATCAGCAAGCGATTGGGCCGGCTTAACGACGGCGCTGACGGATAAAACGCAGAATATTGGCGTGACACAGGTTCCTGATGATCCGAGCAATGGCGTGCACTACGGCTATTGCGCCAATTCGAGTCAGTCGGGATATATTATCGCCGCTCAACTTGAAACAAATAGCACGGCATTTCAGGGGTATGCAACGCCATCGATTTATGGAACAGGTTCCGGGGAGTGCGAGCCGACCAATTTCACGTGCGCGGGCGCATCAGACAAACAGTATTGTCTCTCGCTTTAAAGTTTTCTAGAGATATATAAAAATCTCCGCACTTTGCGGAGATTTTTATATATGAATCCCATTGTCTCTCAGTGTCATTCCGAGCTTTGCGAGGAATTTAATGTTTGCCTGTCATCCTCGCAAAGGCGAGGATCCGTGCTTTTAAAAACCGAGAAAAGGAAGCACGGATGGTCCCGCTCCCGGGACCGCGACGCAGAGATGATTTTGGATTCCAGCGTTGGTTCGAGCGTGCTCACTACGAGTCGCCGGAATGACATAAGTGAGTTAAAATAGACTCATGGTCTTTTTCTTCCTTTTTATTTTCGGTATCGTGATCGGCAGTTTTTTGAACGTTGTTTCGATGCGTTACGACGGTGAGCATTTTGTCCTTGATCCAAAAGTTATTGGGGGCCGTTCTCATTGCCAGCACTGTAAAAAGACGCTTCGATGGTTCGAGCTCATACCTCTTTTCAGCTTCCTTATTCAAGGCGGCCGTTGTCGTCGCTGTAAAGCGAAACTTAGTTTTCAATATCCTGCCGTCGAGTTTATTTCGGGGTTGATCTTCGTCGCGGTTCCATGGCGCCTTGGGGCGCTTACTGACGGGGGTCCGCTGGCGCTGTTCATTGCCGCTCTTTGGACGCTCGCGTTCCTTATATTTCTTCTCATGTCGGTGATCGATATCAGGATTGGCATTGTGCCCGATGAACTGAACATCGCGCTCGGCGCCGTTGCCATCGCTCTCGGTGCTTCTTTGGTCGTGTCGCCGGATGGAAGCGGATCTCTCATGGGGTCGCTTGGCGATATGTTTGGTCTGACCGGAAATCCTTGGGCAAACCGGGTGGTGGGCGCTATCTTCGGATTTATATTTTTCGAGTTCCTGATCCTTGTGACGCGCGGCAAGGGCATTGGCATGGGTGATGTGAAGCTCGCTTTGCCGCTCGGACTTCTTTTGGGTTGGCCCGATATTATTCCTGTCATTATGTGCGCTTTCATATTCGGCGCCTTGGTGGGTATTTTCCTGATCGTCTCAAAAAAGACAACCATGAAAGGAGTACTGCCATTCGGTCCATTTCTCGCATTTGGAGCGGCATTCATCTTCTTTTGCGGCGCACCTGTGGCGCAGTGGTATCTGCATATTATCGGGCTATAGGATTCTCGTCGTTCCCGCAGGAATAAGCTCCGGCGGGAATTCAGACTCTTTTCTGTTATCTTCCGGCTTGGCCGGAGGTCCCGCACTCGCAGCCATGATAGAAAAATAAAACTCGTTTTAAGTGGAATCTGGAGCCGGTGTCGATATCGCGAATCGGCACCGGCCGGGATGTGATACAATTTAAAAATGGATTCAAGGAACGGTTTTACGCTTATCGAGGTCCTTATCGTCGTAGCGATCTCGGCTATGATGGCGGCGCTTGCGGTTGGCTATAGCGGCGTTGAGCGGGATCAGATGGCGCTTTCCGTCGAGGAAACGAAGATATCCCAGTTCATCCTGCAAGCCCGTTCTCTCGCTATCGCGACCTACAGCAATTCCGCCGGTGCGGCGTGCGGTTATGGTGTTGCCTTCGACACTTCGAACGAAACCTATTCGATTTTCGCTTATGTTCCCGCGACTACGACGTGTAATATCGGTAAGGCGAACATCACCTGGGATTCAGTTTCCAATTCCGAGAAGAAATATACCGATGAAACATGGCTGATTCACCCTCAAAACGGGATCGTCTTTTCGGGGGGTAATATGCCCGCCGTAATTCTTTTTTATCCCCCGGATCCCGACACCCTTATTTTTGACGGATCGGGAGCTCTTATGGATCAGGCTTCGATAGATTTATCGTCGTCCGATGGACAAGCATCGCATACTATCTCGGTCAATTCGGCGGGGCAAGTGAATTTCTAGAAGAAGAACGAAGAAGGGCGCAACAACGAAAGAAAACTTTTATGAAAAACATTCATCCCCAATCTAATCTTTCATCCCGAAGCGGACAATCGCTCATTGAGGTTATGGTCGCGATCACCATGCTTACCGTCAGTTTTTTGGGTATCTCATCTCTCCTCGCGCAATCGCTTGCCTTGAGCAGAGTGACCGCAAATAATGTGACCGCGACCTATCTTGCTTCCGAGGGTATCGAGATCGCAAAGAATCTTATCGATCATGATTTTTATGCTCAGCAGATCGCCAATCAGGGGAACGGTTGGGGTGATTGTTATAATAAATTGTATGCCATTCATCAGGGATTCGAAATCGATTATTCTACGGTCGACTGTACCCCCGGAAATACTCCAAAGCAATATAGCAGTAGTGATTATCTCTATTATCATCCCGATACGACGCAACTTTATGACTATAATGAAAGTAATGATGCCAATGCGGTTTTGACGGGCTTCACTCGTGAGATCACCATGACGTTGAACGGTGATGAGATCACGGTCGATTCCACCGTATGGTTTCCTGGCTTTTCCGGAGCCACAGATAACATCCAGCTCGAAGACACATTTTACAAATGGTATTAATCTCGTCTAAAAATCAAAGCCGGTCGTCGGGATTTACGCTCGTGGAACTTTTGGTCGCCATCGCGCTTTTTTCGATTTTGGTCGCCATCGCGGCGGGAGGATTTGTGAGGGCCTTGCGGACGGAGCGCGAAGTCGCTTCAATGATGTCCGCGGAAAGCAACATCAGCATCGCGCTTGAAGAGATGACCCGCGAGATGAGAACAGGATATCTTTTTTGCCACGATCCTGGATCAAATGCTCAATCCGATGCATGTGGCGGTGTGTCGCAGCAACTGGGCGGAGACAACGTCGTAATTACCGATTGCACCAGCGATAATGCCGCCGTTCCGACATGGACCTGCCGCAATGGCGTCGAATTTTATAACGCCTCTCATGATAAGATCGACTATGTTCTGCGGGATGGCGTTTTGGAGCGAGGCGACAGTTCGGAGAATGGAGGAGCGCTTTCACCTCTCACGAGTAGCAATGTTTCGACCACCTACCTTAACTTCACGCTTTTTGGAAATCTTGAGACCGATCCTCAATCAAATGCGACCGACACATGGAATCCTCGCGTCACGATCGCGGTAGGCGTCGAGCCGAACGATAACACGGTATCCTGGTCGGCGGCGAACCTGGAGACGAGCGTATCGGGCCGGGCTTTTGACAGCGCTCCGCAGCAGTAGCAAGTTTTAAAATGATGAGCGTGCGGGGAATTTGAGAGCCCGTTCAAGATACGTGCGGTTATATTTTGAACAGGCATCTAGAAGGAAAAAGAACAAAACATCATCATCCCTTCTCCTTTTTTATGTCGAGATGTCTTGCGCGGCTCGACATGACAAAACAATAAAGATCAAGAACGATTTTCAGATATCGAGCGTTCCTTGCGCGGAGAGGCGGTAGGTTTTTTTGCGAAGACGCGCCATATATCCGGCCGCACCGATCATGGCGCCATTATCGGAATTATAGGCGTTGCTCGGGACAAAAAAAGAAAGTCCTGATTTTTTCGCCGCATGCTGCATATCGCTTCTGAGTTTTCCATTCGCCGCGACACCGCCACAGAGAATGACGGAACGGGCATCATATTCTTCCGCTGCGCGCATTGTTTTTAGAACGAGCACGTCAATGGCGGCTTGCTGGAACGATGCGGCAACATCGCATTTAAACTCTCTCTTCATTCTCTTTTTTTCGTTCCCCTTTAAATAATAGAGCACCGCGGTTTTAAGCCCCGAAAAGCTGAAATCATAATTTTTTTCGTGCAACATCGGGCGCGGGAAGGCTATGGCTTTCGGATCTCCTGCAGCGGCAAGCTTTTCGATTTCCGGGCCGCCGGGATAGGGGAGATCAAGCAGGCGCGCAACCTTATCGAACGCTTCTCCCGCAGCATCGTCGCGTGTTTCACCGAGGCGACGCCATTTCGAAAACGATTCCATGCGGAGAAGAACAGTATGTCCGCCGCTTGCGATGAGCGCCGCCGCCGGGAAGATGACTTTATTCTCCGCCTGCACGGGGGCGACAGAAGATGGCAACAAAAAGCTGTACAAATGGCCCTCAAGATGATTCGCGCCAATGAGCGGTTTTTTGTATTCCTTCGCGAGCTTCTTTGCGAATTCGATTCCGGTCCAGAGCGCCGGTTCAAGTCCCGGCCCGACCGTTACCGTTATGAGGTCGATCTTTTTTATGAATTCCGGATCATGGCCCGAAATTTTTTCCCACAGCAAGGGAAGATTCTTGAGATGCTCACGTTTTGCAAGATTCGGTACGACACCGCCGAAGGGGCGATGGATCGGTATTTGCGATGACACGAGATTCGCGAGAACGGAAAATCGCGGCGCGCGAAGTCCTCCGGTTGCGCGAAGCAGGGCAACGCCGGTTTCGTCACAGCTTGTTTCGATGGCGAGAATGTTCATCCGATGGTCGCATTTTTTTCGCGCGCCTCGATCCGCGCAAGCAATTCTTCGTAGTCCTTGGTTGTGATATGCCAGCTTCCGGGTTTCAGGGGATTATCAAGATCGATCAGTACCAAAAAGATCAAAAAGGCAAGGGATGCGATGCTCGCCGTAAAGAGAAACGCAAGCCCGATATTTTTTACCCCGATGAACATTGAAAGGAAGATAAGCAGAAATGCCGCGTATTCCAGAGTTTGTTTCAAGATGTGCGGCATGTGGCGGGCGCTGTCTTGAACGCGATAAGATCGATATTGCATGACATTTGAGAAGAGCGAGAAGGAGGTGGGCATCAATTCGGGCGCTTCCGTGAAAATGCGATAGATATCGTCATTCAGCGCTCTGAGCGCACGGTCGAGCTCCGGAGTTTTTTCGCCATGCTCTATTGACTGCCAATGCTCAACGACCAGTGCCGTATATTTTTTTATATTCTCATGGAACGGCGTTTTTATTTTTTCCGGAAAGTGATCCGACCAGAGATAAAGTTTTTCCAAACTATCAACCTCGCCATTCACCGCTTCCGAAAGAGCGGTCCAATTCTCCCACTGTTTTTGAATGGCGAATGCCGCAAGAAGGCCGAATATGGTGCTGACTGACCCGAAGAGCGTCGGGATGCCGCCAAGGTCCGCAAGAAGGATCCGGGTATTATATTCGTCGTTTGTTCTTACAAAATAAAAAATGAAGGAAAAAACAAGGAGAAACAAAATCACTTTTTTAAGAAGGGCCATGGATGGATTATATCACATCCTGTCTTTGTCTTAGGGTTTGGTATAATAGAGAGTATATTCAAGGTCGAAGCAAGACAAAAATTAAATTTTTTTCATATGGACAATTCAAAATTGGATCTTTTAACTGCCGGAAATAGCGTGTTGTTGCTGGTTGATTATCAGCCTGCCATGTTCAAGGGCGTCGGTTCGGGGGATCGGACGATCATAAAAAACAGCGCCGTTGCCGCGGCGAAAGCCGCTGGCATCCTGGCTGTGCCGACGGTGCTCACGGCCATTCATCCGGAGGGAAATGGGGAATTCATCAAAGAGATCACCGATTTATTTCCGAAGCAGGTGACGATTGCCCGCAAGGTTCCCGGTTTCGACGCCATGGAAGACGAGGCCGTGCTTGCGGCCGTGAAGGCGGTAAGGCGGAAGAAGCTGGTTGTTTCGGGTCTCTGGACCAGCATGTGTTTTTCCTTCACTGCTTTACATGCCCTGCGCGAAGGCATGGAAGTTTATGGTCTTATGGATGCCGCCGGCGATGCGACGCAGGATGCGCATAACTATGGCATCAAGCGCATGCTGCAAGCGGGAGTGGCGCCTATCACCTGGGAGACGCTTGTTTCGGAGTGGATGCACGATTGGAACAATCCAAAAGTGCCCGAACTTATAAAGGTTTATGCGCAATACGATGCGATGATGGGATTGTGATCGTCTGTTCGGGATCGATTTTTTTTCAGGGAGACTCCTTATTTGCTTGTTTGTTTGAATGAACAAATGTGCCGTTCTCGAACAGTGCCTTTGGGCCTATCCAATGGCGCTGTTCTGTTTTATTATGGGAATAATGGCAATGAAATATAATCCCCGGGAAATCGAGCCGAAATGGCAGAAAAAGTGGCTGGAAGAGCGCGTTTACGAGCCGGA
>CAZWWZ010000006.1:0-19332 GCA_964637795.1 uncultured Candidatus Saccharibacteria bacterium
TTCCGGGGAGCCCCATAAGCTCCCGAAGCAAGTCCGAGTCTTGCCCCCGCAACACGCTAGTTTTTACTATATCTCCAGACCGAGACACCTCGGTATTTTTTGGATATGCTAGTATAAAGATATGGGTATTCGTGGACGAATGAAGGAAAAAATAAAATTTAAATAATCAATGAACTATCTGCGAGAATCTTGGAAAAAGTGTTTTTGCTATACGGGGAGGGCGAGCAGAAAAGAATACTGGATGACCTTTCTTTGGAACATCGTAAGCGTGGTCGTTGCGGGGATATTATCAGTGATACTCCGAATACCCTGGGGTCTGCCTTATGTGCAGGACGTACTGGCATGGGTCGCCTATGCTCTCATCATTATGATCACGCTCTATGTCATCGGATCATTTTTGATGTTCCTCGCGCTTGCCGTACGCAGAATCCACGATATTGGACTCTGCGGATGGTGGGTCCTTGTTGGCTTCATTCCATTCATTGGAGCAATCGTGATTTTCGTATTCACGGTGATGCGGGGAAATACTGGTGATAACAAATATGGACCAGATCCGATAAAACCGATCGTTGTTCCTGTTGCGGGGACGCCCTCAGCTGGCGGTCAATTGTAATAGAACGCGTGCAATGAGGTATGGGCATAGATTGGCGACGCCTCCAAAAAGAACGAAGGCGGTTCTTGTGGGCGCTTAAGACTCCCATTCCGCGAAGCCATGGCGGGCATAGCGACCGCTTTTTTACCAAAGATCTAAGCAATACAGGTTTCTTTACTTGTCTTGAACGGGGAAGGCTTATATCTTAGCGCAGATCATCTTTTGAAACTTTATTTCATGCAATATCGTATCAATAATATTGAAATAGGCCGGTAAAGACGTTACGCAACAGATTACAAGAGAAACAGGATGAGCGCGGGATATTTAGTTTTTTGCGCAACCCATCATATATAATAAAAAGGTTATCTATGCGCAAAATTAAGCATCGTTGTCATGGCTGCGCGTGCCAGGCAAGACGGGGGATCTAAGAATGGCGATGCATCGATCAAAATCAAAGATCAAATACTTGGCTCTTGTGGCGATTTTGGCTGCGGGAGCGATTTTCTTTTTTATCAACAAAAGCTCCACGACCTCCGTTGAAACGGTCCTGCCAATAGGGAGCGCCTCTTCTTCGGGTCAGATCTCAACGTCATCGCTCGCACTATCATCAGCCAACGACGATGATATACCGCAGGTGACCATCCACGGCGCGGATATTGCGGTGGAACTTTCGACAACCACGGCCGCCATTCAACAAGGTCTTTCCGGCAGGCTGTCGCTTGATCCGGGAAGTGGCATGCTTTTTATTTTTTCGAAACCGGCAATCTATCGCTTTTGGATGCCCGATATGCATTTCCCGCTCGACATGATCTGGATCAATGATGGTGCGGTGGTCGATATTTCCGCGAATGTGCCGACAACCTTCGATCCGGCGGATCCGACATTTTATAGGCCGGACAAACCTGCGCAGTATGTCCTTGAGGTGAATGCCGGATTTTCCGCCGCGCACGGCATTGTTCCCGGCGATACGGTCGTCTTCAGTAATATCCCGCTATTGCCATGATCGTAAAAGATGCCGCATTCGAAAATAAATATGATTGGGATGCGTTTGTTGCGGAAAACTATCCTCCAATCGGTTCGTTCATATCGACATGGGAATGGGGGGAATTTCAGGAGGACCTCGGGAGAGAGATCGGCCGCTACATCGTGATCGAAAATAACGTGCGCGTCGCGGCGTTCACGGTCGTGCATTTCGATCTGCCGCTCGGCTTAAGCTATGGATATATTCCGCGCGGACCTGTGATCGCAAGCAGCGTGACAAAGCCGGACGAGATCATTTCCATTTTCAAGACCATACAAGCATGGGCGAAGAAAAAGTTCCCCCATTTTGTTTTCTTGAGAATTGAACCGCCGCTCCCCGTTTGGCCGAAGGGATTGGAGGGCCAGGTTGGTTTTTGCATTCCGTCCTATTATGTACAGCCTCGTTACAACACCTCCATTTCATTGTCCGGCAGTGAAGATGATATTGCCGCGTCATTCCATCCCTCGACCCGTTCCAATCTCCATAGGTCCGAGAATCGCGGCGTCAGGGTGGAAACGAAAACAGAGATCACGGCTGACGATTATGCGGCGTTCGGCCTGATGATGAAAGACACCATCAAACGAAACAGCGGAAAGAACGCCTATCCGAGCGATGCCTATTTCCGGTCGTTATTGAGGACCATCCCGTTCGTCGGTGAAAAAAACGGAAAAAGAACCTTGTCCCTGAGGGCGTACTACGGTTATCATGAGGGCGAACCGGCATCGGCACACTTCGTTCTTTTTTTCGGGAAGACCGCCACATATCTTTATGGCGCGTCCCGCACGGATCACCTCAATTCAAAAGTAGATACTTATCTTCATTGGGTGGCGTTGCGTGAAGCCAGACGTGAAGGTTTTGATTATTACGACCTCGGCGGGATCGATCACGCCAAGTGGCCGACGCTTACCGATTTCAAACGCCAATTCCGCGGTAAGGAAACGGTCTATGTCGGCAATTGCGATATTGTTTTTCGTCCGGCGCTCTATCGATCATATTCCTTATTGCGGAATATCAGACATCTATGATGAAAAAAACATTTTTTATATTTTGTACCGTCGTTATCCTGGGGTCGGTGTTGTTCTTTGTATTGAAACAGGATCGCACCAGCGGATCTTTCGGCGGTGATCAACGTCAATCCGCACGGATCGAAAATTCCCTCGGGCAAACGTCAACATCCCAATCGTTGCCCTCGAAGGCTCTCTTGAACGATGGCGGCTATTACGTCACGCAGACGTTCAATAACTGCGGTCCTGCGGCATTGTCGATAGATCTTTCTTTCTATGGCGTGCACGTCGATCAGCAGACGCTTGCCGATGCGCTGCGTCCTACGAACAATACGACCGGCAAAGATGATGACAAGTCCACGCCGCCGGATGAGATCGCGGGACAGGCGGAGACCTATGGACTCGTCGCATATTCCCGCCCGAACGGCAATATCGATCTCTTGAAGCGTCTCATTGCAGCCGGTTTTCCCGTGATGACGCGGACGCTTCTCAATACAAGCGAGGATTTTGCGCATTACCGCGTGATCAAAGGATACGACGACACGAAGGGTGAGCTTACGGACGAAGACGGTTTCCAAGGCGAAAACGTGACCTTTTCGTACAATGATTTTCTCGCGATCTGGAAACCTTTCAATTACGAATACATTGTGTTTGCGCCGCCCGACAAACAAACGGAAGTGGAATCGATCCTGGGGGATGACGTAGATGCGACGACGGCATGGAAAGAAGCGGCCCAGACCGCCAGCAGGGCAGTCGCGGCCGATCCGAAGGATGCATCGGTTCAGTTCGATCTTTCGGTCGCCGATTATTATATCTCCGACTATGCGGACTCCGTGCGCGCATTCGAAGCGGCCCAGCCTTCGCTTTCCGAGCATGCATTGTGGTATCAGATAGAGCCGATCGAGAGCTATTATGAGCTCGGCGATTACGATAAGGTTTTCTCGCTCGCAAAATCGATCCTTTCCGACAATAACCCCGCCTACCCCGAGCTCTATGTCATCGAGGGCGAAAGCTATCTCAAAGAAGGTGATAGAGCCTCGGCGAAGATCGCGTTCGAAACGGCGCTTCAATACAATAAAAACCTGAAAAGCGCCCAGGATGGGCTTGTCTCCGTTGCTGATTGATCGGTCGATAAGCGCATGTCACCGTGCTCTTTTCATGGGCTCCAATATCCCAGATGAAATCAGAATCCGCCAAGGCCTGACGCGAGCATCGTCTTCGCGAGCCGTTTCTGGATGTTCTTTTGGGCTTCGTTGATGCACTGCGCAAGCGCGATCTCCGTTTCTGATTGATCGAGCGCGGGATTGAGCGTTATGCGCTCCACTTCGAGCGTGCCGTTCACGGTGACGGTGATGCCTTTTTTCTGGACGGTCTCCTGCTCCTGTTTCATGGAATCCTGAAGCTTTTTCAGCTCCTGTATTTTTTTGAGTTGGTCGAACATGGGGATGAGTATAAAACCTATTTCAAAACTATGCCAGCCTGCGACCTGTCAGATTTTTAAAAAAAACGGAGCATTGCGATAATCTCGTCATTGTCACTGTTTGACCGTTCCGGTGAAATTTTGCAAAGCGGCGCGGAATTCCGCGACCTGATGGCTCAGTGCGGGGATGACGCCAATGACATTCAATATCCATCCTGCGACCACAATGATGACGATGGCGCCAAGGACGTATCCTGCACCGTAGACGCATCCGCGCCACAGCGTGTGCCATGTCCCGGTCGATTCCTTATCCATATGGGACAGCTCCTTTTCTATTTTTTTCAGATCAGTCTTCAGTTCCGGATCGATCATAATATATTAAGTGTAGCAGAATTCTTGATCGGACACGAATAAAAATCATCTCTTTGCAAAAGCTTTTTTCCATTTCCGCCCCTCGACGGACTCCCACCTTTGCCAAAGCTATGGACGGGACAAGCGGGATAAACTCCGGCGGGGATTCATTTCTCCCTTTTCGTCATTCCGGCGAACGCCGGAATCCAAGAACTAGTATGTTTGCGCCCGCGTGGACCCTGCGGGATTCGAACCCGTATCTCCAAACTGGCAAGGCTGATATCCTACCATTGGAAGAAGGGCCCATTGCGCGCGGGCATGATCAAAATAACAAAAGCATCATTAAAAAATTCTTAAAAGAAAATTATACGGAAAAATAAAAATAGCTCCACAGGGGAACTATTTTTATGCCAGTCCGGAGATTTCATCCCGAGGTCACGGGATGCCAGCCTTCATAAGCTATCGTATTCTATCAAAAACCAAAGTCAAATTCGATTTAATGATTTTTTAATATCTCTCTATCGTTCCCGCCCCGTATCGACGTACGGGATAAACTCCGGCGGGAATCCATCCCCATAAAGGAAAAGATATATCTCCAGCCTGCGCGTCGGGGCGACAAGTGGGCCGATGGGAAGACAGAAGAATTTTTTTTGAGAGGAAATAGTGAAAATGATATATAATGACTTTTATGAATTCGCGAATTCTCATTATCGGCGCCGGCGAACTTGGACAGGCCCTTGGCGGTTATCTTGGCGCGAAAGGGTGCAAGATAAGCCTTTGGGATGCCGATAGTTCGAAGTCAACGGATGAACGCCCTCTCCACGAGATCGTTTCCTCGATCGACTTTGTCTTTTTGTGCGTGCCATCGTGGGCCATTCGAAGCGTGCTCTCTGATATGACGTCAGCCTTACCTTCAACGAGCATCATCGTTTCTTTCTCGAAAGGCATGGATGAATCCGATGGGCGAAAAACAACCGGAGAATTGCTTCCGGAGCTGTTGCCGAACTTTCAGCAGTTCGTCATTGTGGGTGGGCCGATGCTTGCGGCGGAGATCACGGCAGGGAAAAATGCGGCGGCGGTTTTTGCGTCGTCCTTCGGAACCGCAGCGAAGAAAGTAGCCGACCTTTTCGCGTCGCCGGTTTTTGCGACCGAGATATCGAATGATGCAAAAAGCGTTTCTCTTGCAGGAGTTTTGAAAAATATCTACGCGCTCGGTCTCGGTATTGTGGACGGGCTTGAACTCGACGGCAATGCCAAGGGCTGGCTCGTCGCCCGTGCCATCAATGAATCGCTCGGCATCGCGGAAGTCCTCGGCGCGGACAAAAAAATAATGCTTGGCACGGCAGGGCTCGCCGATTTCGTTGCGACGGGCTACAGTCCCTATTCGCGGAATCGCGAAGTGGGTGACGAGATCGTAAAGAATGGCAAATGTAATTTAAAAGGAGAGGGCGTTGTTTCAATCCCGCCGCTCATGATTCGCCTTGGTGAGAACGCCGCGAAATTCCCCCTGCTGAACGCCATCAAAAAGATCGCCGTCGATTGCGAACCGGCGAAGCCGATCATGGATGAATATTTTACAGCAGATTAAATCTTTCTAAAATTCGATTTGACAACGAATGCGGCGATGGTAGTATTGAAATTACAAAGGGCTTCGGCCTCGCCGTCGCGAAAGCGGCAGCAAACAAAATCAGTCGAAAAGCGTCCTCTGTAGGGCGTTTTTTAATTTTTGGAAAAGTTCTTCATCCATAGTTGCCATTTTTCTTATCAAACGTTTTGTATCAATGATTCGTATTTGCGATAGAATAACCGACGCTTCTCTGTTCTCTATCAATCCGATGGGAAAGTAGAATTTCCCTTGTTTTTTTCTGCCGGTGAGCGCGGCGCCGAAAAAGATATCTTTATTAAAACCACGAATAACAATGATCGGCCGGTCAAAATTCTTTCCGGTGCCATCCTGCTCGGAACCTATATTAACGCCAAGCGCACACCACCATATCTCGCGTGGATGACAGAATATTCTCCCATGATTGGTATGAAGTGCTTGTTTTTCGATATTCCAACCATCAAAATCTTTTTCCATCTATTGAGGATAACCATAGGGACGATACGAGACAAACTTTATTTCATTATTTTTTAACGTTGTCATTCCCGCGCCCGCCAGCGGCGGGTCCGCCTCCGGCGGAGAGGCAGGAATCCAGAGTTTATTTGCTCATTCGCGCAAATAAGCACAGAGCGATCCCGGGGAAGTGCCGGCATCGCAAGTCGGTGCTTCGCGTCTCTATGCGTGGATCACCGGTATAATTTTTTGTGCGGTCCGAGTGCAATGAAGAAATAAGTTTCAGCATCAATCTGCCGGTAGATAGCGCGCAGGTCGCCGGCGATATTGATGCTTCGATATCCCATGTAAGTTCCGCGCAGGGGATGATTGTTGAGCGTTTTGTCGAAGGTGTCGACAAAAAAAGCAGCTAGTCTGGCATCGCATTTTTCTTTTTCCGCAGACCGAAGGTTCGCGTATGATCTTTCAAAATCTCGATGGAAGATCAGTTTCATTTCCGTGCGGCATGGAGATGAGCGATCGCGGCATCGGCCGAGGAGAATGCCTCGCTCACATTTTCTCCCTTGGAGAGATCTTTTTCTGCGTGTCCAATGATGGTCTCAAGCACCGGCGTCATACTGGGAATCGCAGAAAAGCTCACTTCGCGATCGCGGATGAATTCTTTAAGATAGGCATTTACCACAGTGCTGAGCGGAATGCCCAATTCTGCGGCAAGAGCCTTCGCCTGGTCGCGAACCTCTTCGTCAGCTTTGATATTGATGATCTTTTTCATAATCTAAAGTATATACAACGGTTAGTTGATGTCAACCGCCATTTCATCATTTTTTAATCTTTCCACCGGATATTCTTAATGGAAATGGGTATAACAAAAAGATCGCCGTCGATTGCGAACCCGCGAAGGCGGGAACCCAGACGTTTCCGTCATCCCGACTTGTCGCGCCAAGGGTGGGAGCTTCGCGAAGAACCTCGTTGGCCTATCCGGCGTATGCCATTCTGATGTCTCGCGGATCGCGACATGACATAAATCGTATCCCTCTCGCAAGTCGTGTCATCATCTTAGATGCTGATTTGGAATTTTGATCATGCAGCCAACATGCTGACGACCAATCCTATTATTTTATCCTTATCTTTCGGATCACTTTCTGCTACGAGTAGCGTTAGGGCGGTGAGCGTCTGCGGTGTTATTTTCGCAGTGTTCAATATTCCAACTTGGTGCAGGAACCAAATGAACGCATAAGCACCGTTCCGTTTGTTTCCGTCAGTGAGTGGATGATTTTTCACCATGAAATACAGTAAGTGAGCCGCTTTTTCCTCTGCGGTCTCATAAATATCTTTACCGTTGAACGATTGCATGACATTACCGACGATTCCCGCGATATTCCCTTTTGCATGTTCTATACCAAAATATGCGGTTACCTCATTCTTTTCCGTGAGCGTTGTTTTGAACTCCACCAGTTCTTTTTCCAATTTTTCGGCGGTGAGCTTCACGCGCTTTTTTGTCGATCCTTTCGTTGAAAGTTTTTCTTTATCGTATGCATCGAGCGAAAGCCATGTGCTTGCAAATGCGTTCACGAGCTCCAGTACGTTTTGCGCATCAACCGCAGAATTTTTTGGCAGCAGTTGCTGAACGCTTTGCACGGCGGCCAAAAATTCTCGATAATGGCTTTTTATCCGGTTCCGATCAATCGCATAACCTTCCACGATGTATTGCCGTAAGGTCTTCGTCGCCCATTGGCGGAATCTTGTGCCCACGACAGAACTGATACGATATCCCACGGCGATCATTGCATCGAGATTATAGACCTCCACGGTGCGATGGACCGTGCGGTTTCCTTCGATTCGAACTTGTTCCATCTTGGAACAAGTTGTTGCGCGCAAAAGTTCCTTCTCGCGATAGATGTTCTGTAGGTGTTTTGTGATCGCTTGGGGATGTACGTCGAATATCTCTGCAATCTGCGCCTGAGTGGCCCACAGAGTTGCATTATGAGCATCTTTCCGCAGGGCGAGCGCCCCTGATTTTGTTTGATAAATGACCGCTTGTTTTTCTTTTTGTTTTGTCATGGCGATGGTTTCATTATATGTCGCTCTCTGCTTGGCTTCCATTTATCATGCTCGACGAAGATTAAAAGAACATAAACAAATTCATGCTTATATAATCGAAACCCCGCCAATGGCGGGGTTTCTCGGAGCCTTGCGGCACTTTGTAATTCCAAGCATAACAGAACAGAACATCATGTCAACCGCCATTTCATCATTTTTTAATCTTTCCACCGGATATTTTTGAGGAGATGGATACAACCAAAAGATCGCCGTCGATTGCGAACCGGCGAAGCCGATCATGGATGAATATTTTGCAGGGAAATAGCTCGCAGTATTTTAGAAATATTTAATCTTGTATCAAACATAATCGATAGGTTCGCTCCTGTCGCATGAAAAAAGTTACCCATAAAGACGTCACGAAAATCCTGAAAGGCATTTTGAGAGAATCCAGCCAAGCTCTCGGAGATATTGAATTTGTGGTGGGTATCAGCCGCGGGGGATTGTTCCCGGCGATGGTGGTGGCGACAATCCTAGAAAAGCCATTGGTTGTTGCCTATATCGATAAACAGGATAACGTCTATTTTGATCGCACGGAGTGGGTCAAAAATAAAAAAGTGCTTTTAGTGGACGACATCGTGCGGACGGGGAAAACGATGGGCAAAATCAAAGACCTTCTCGTAAAAGAAGGAGTTGCTTCCGTAACGACGCTTGCACCATATTGTTTGAAAGCAGCGAACCGCCATGCACCCGACTACAGCAAAATAACTCACGAGGACATCATGTTTCCGTGGGACGAATAAGCGTGGTCATCGGTACGGTTTTTTTGTGCGGTCCGAGTGCAATGAAGAAATAAGTTTCGGCATCAATTTGCTGGGATTATCGCGAATATGAATATTGTCGGGGTTATGAGTCTTTCTAGAATTCTTGACTTATCGGCGCGTGAAACATATCGTAATATCAACGGTTTATAATAAAGAACCCCCAATTTTTCAGTTGAAATTACGTTTTATACCTATATAAATAAAAGATAAAAATTATGGAATTTAAAAAACATTTTGATTTTAAGGATAAAATTGTTTTGGTGACCGGCGGAACGGGTTCTTTCGGAAATCTCGTCGTCTCCCATTTATTGAAACTGGATCCGAAGCAGGTTGTTGTTTTTTCCCGCGATGAGAAAAAACAGTTCGATATGGAAAATCAATATCGGGATAAGCGCATTAAATTTGTCATAGGAGACATCCGCGACGAAGACGCCATAGGAGATGCCATGCGCGGCGTTCATATTGTTTTCCACGCCGCAGCTTATAAACAGGTTCCTAATTGCGAGTTTTTCCCGGTTGAGGCTACGAAAACAAACGTGATGGGTACCAACAATGTCATCAGGGCTGCTATCAACAACCAAGCAGAAAGGGTCGTTGTTCTGAGCACGGACAAGGCGGTATATCCGATCAACGTACTTGGCATGACGAAAGCTCTTGCTGAGCGAATCATGATCGGCGCGAGCAGGGATATGCGCAATGGAACGGTTCTTTGTGGAACAAGATACGGCAACGTCATGTATACGCGCGGATCAGTTATCCCTTATTTTATTGAACTTATGAAAAAAGGGCAGCCGCTTACGGTCACTGATGGCAGAATGACGCGCTTTATGATGTCGCTTGATCAATCTATGGATCTGGTTCTTTACGCTTTATCTAATGGCCGCGGAGGCGAGATTTACGTGAGAAAAGCCCCTGCTTCGACCATGCGTGATCTGGCTGATGCCCTGGTCCAAATCTTCAATTATTCCAAGGGCGTGAAGGAAATTGGGCCTCGGCCGGGAGAAAAGATGCACGAAACCCTTATTTCTTCTGAAGAATTGCACAGAACCGAGGATTGTGAAGATTATTATAAAATAGCTCCGGAAGCACCCCGCGCCGATTATGCGGATTACTTTTTTAAAGGTGAAAAGGCTAAAGATTTGCCACCCGAAGGATTCATGTCGTCAAACACAAAACGCTTGACGCTCGAAGAGACAAAAAATATGCTTCTTTCTTTGAGCGAGGTTCAAGAAGAATTAAAAAATTGGAAGAGATAAAAATATGGCCGAAAAAAGCGGGCTTAAAATAGCTACCATATTCGGAACACGGCCGGAAATAATCCGGCTTTCCAGGGTTTTCGATAAGCTTGATCGGTACGTCGATCACGTCATGATCCATACCGGACAAAGCTACGATTATGCGATGAACGAGGTTTTCTTTAAGGAATTAAGAATAAGAAAACCGGACTATTTTTTGGAAGTCAAAGCTGATACGCTCGGAGGCCAGTTGGCAAAATTGTTTGAAAAAACCGAAGAAGTACTCAATAAAGAAAAGCCCGATGCGGTGGTCGTTTTAGGCGATACCAACAGTGCGCTTTCCGTGATCTTAGCTAAGAGAATGCATGTGCCGATCTTTCACTTAGAGGCTGGCAACAGAAGTTTCGACGAACGGGTTCCGGAAGAAATCAACAGGAGGATCATCGATCATATAAGCGATGTTAATTTGGCGTACAGCGAAAATGCTCGACAGGCTCTTTTGCGAGAAGGGCTTCATCCGTCTACGATTTTTGTCACGGGTTCGCCAATCGCGGAAATCGTTGATTTTTATAAGGATCAGATCGAAGGATCGGGCATCATGAAAGAAATGAGTCTTTTGCCGAGGGAATATCTCTTAGCCAGTATTCACAGAGAAGAAAACGTGGACAGCAAGGAGTCTTTGATGAAATTACTGGATTCTCTGGAAGCAATCCATCAACATTATCAGAAGCCGATTGTTATGACGGTTCATCCTCGGACGGCAAAAAAGTTTAAGGAATATTCTTTGAAACCAGCCGAGGGTATCGTTATGCACGATCCTTTTGGATACTTCGAATATGTAAAACTTCAAAAAAATGCTCTTTGTGTTCTTTCGGACAGTGGCACCATCATAGAAGAGGCGGCCGTACTGAATTTTCCGGCGGTTCAAGTAAGAAACAGTTCGGAGCGTCCGGAAGGATATGATTGCGGAGTGTCCATTTTGAGCGGATTGGAGAAGGAAGTAGTTCTGCGGGCCGTGGCGGTGGTCACGGATCAGTTCAGCCGAGGGGAAACGTTTGACGTTCCCGATAGCTATATCAGCAAGAATTTTTCAACGAAGGTAATGCGGCACGTGATCGGTCTCACGAACCTTATCCAGGAAAAAAAGAAGTCAGGTTTCATGCCCTAATCGGATTCCATGACTCCTAAAAAAGTTTTAATTTTGGGGGCGACGGGCATGTTGGGCAGCGCCGTCTATGACGTTTTGAAAGATAAGTACGATCTTGTTCTTGCGGTGCGCGATCGGCAAAAGATCGAGTTGCTTGAAAAAGCTTACGGCGGCACGTCCCGGCATCATATCGTCGAGTTTGATGCCGATCTTGTTCGGCGGGATTATGCCGATAAAAAAGGATACCCCGGCGAATATCTCGGAACGTTTCTGCGGGAAGTCGGCGATGTCGATTACGTGATCAATGCAATTGGCTTGACCATCGCTTTCTCTGCGAACGATCCAGCCGCAGCTTTTTTCATTAACGGAGCTTTGCCGCATATTCTAGCGCGGATTTTTGGCGACAAGCTTATCCATATCACGACGGATTGCGCGTATGACGGAAAAGAGGGATTTCCCTATGACGAAAATTCAAAAAAAACCCCGGTTGATATTTACGGACTTTCCAAAAGTATCGGCGAACCGACCAACTGCCTGACAATCAGGACATCTATCATCGGGAAAGAATTAGAAGGGTTTACCGGTCTTCTGGGCTGGTTTTTGGAGCAGCAAGGAAAAGAAATAACCGGTTTTGCGGAGCATTATTGGAATGGTATTACTACTAGACAATTTGGTAAGATTTGTGACGGCATCATGTCCAATAGAGCCGACTATCCCACTGCAGGCATCTATCACGTTTTCTCGACCACAGTTTCCAAATATGAGATACTTCAGAAAGCGAAAACCAAGTTTGGCATAGACTGCAAGATCAGCGAGGATCATGTGAACAAACTGAATCGGACACTGGCGACCGTGAAAGAACTGAACGCGAAATTGAAAATACCGTCGTTCGACGAAATGTTGGCGGAATTATGATTGCGAGAATAGTCCGTGATGTTTGTGACTTTTAATAAGAAGATGTTTATTGCAATGAATTCATGGTCACAAAATATACATCTTCCAAGAATAAGTTTATATGAAAAAAATCTGTTTTGTTCTTAGCGCATCAAACACTTTTGGGGCAAATGGAGCGCTGATTGAGCTACTGGAGACTCTTGATAGAAAGGATTTTCAGCTCTACGCCATCCTGCCTTCAAAAGGACCAATAACCGAAAAACTTAAATCACTCAATATACCTTTTGAGGTGTATCCCTATAAATGGTGGATGAGGCCTGAGTCTCAATCCATATCGAGAACGGCCATTAAATCCATTCTCAGCTTTTTTGTACTGCCGTTCGTTGTTCTGAGAATTTTTAGATGGCAATGTGATCTTGTCTATTCAAATACCATTGTCATCGGAACAGGGCTGATGGCGGCAGCAATTCTTAAGAAACCCCATATTTTTCATATTCACGAGTTTGGTTATTGGGATCATAAACTAATCTTTAATTTTGGAAAAAAAACAACTCTGAAATTATCCAATAGATTCTCAAAAAAATTTATATTTATTTCCAGGGCTGTTGAAAGAGAATATTCAAGCTTCGTTGATAAAAGTAAATCTGTGGTTATTTACCAATCTGTTACCTTGCCAAAGAAAGTGTGTTTTCAGCCAATTCTGGAAAAGCACTCTTTTCAACTAGCGATCGTGGGTAGAATATTCCCATCCAAAGGACAAGAGGATGCTGTGCGAGCTGTAAGTGTTTTAGCCAACAATGGGATGGATGTCGGATTATGGATTGTGGGAGATGGGGATAAAAAGTATAAAGATCAACTTAATAATTTAATCGAAACCTTTCATCTCTCCGAAAAAGTTTTACTTTGTGGATTTTCTGATGAACCTTCGGGATATGTAAGAGCCGCTGATGTTTTTCTTATGTGTTCCAAGAATGAAGCATTCGGAAGGGTTACCGTGGAAGCAATGAAATGTGGGGTTGCTGTAATTGGTACAGATTCTGGGGCAACGCCGGAGATCATTCATGATAAAAAGAACGGGCTTCTATACCCTGCTGGGGATTGGAAGATGCTCGCTCAAAGAATCCAGTATCTTATGGAGAATAAAAATATCAAGAATGCCCTTGCGAGAAATGGCCTCCATGATGCAAATTTTATTTACGATAGATCAAAATATGCCACAGCAGTAACAGACGTTTTAGAGAGTTCCTTGTCGTCCAAAAATGCAATATGAGCAAAAATACCTTAAGATAAGAAGGGGTAAGGGCGACGCGCGTTGAGTTATAAATATTTACCCCAAAAATCGCCTGTTTTTTCTGCGGTGCTATAAAATATATAAAAGAAATTAGTTTAAAACAATACAATAGATATGGATATAAAAAGTATTTTTAGAAATCGTTTCGCGTTTTGGGCCTTTTTTATTCGAGGGAATTTAACGTTTTTTCAGTCTTTGGAATTGATGATTTTCAATGATTTTCCCCTTATTAAGAAAGAAAGGAGTATAAAGCTTTTCGGCAAACCATTTAAGGTTTTGCCGGGGAACCTAAAAGAGGCATGTGGTCTTCTTGATCAAGTTATTATAAAAAATCAGTATCACATTGATCTCATAAAAAAGGATGCCGTAGTGATAGATGCCGGAGCTAATATGGGCTTTTTTTCAATATTTGTTGCCGTAGAGCATCCCGATGCGACTGTTTATGCGTTTGAACCGACTCCTTTGACATTCGCCGCGCTTAAGAACAATGTTAAGTATTACCCTAATATTAAAGTATTTAATTATGCGCTTGGAGAATCAGAGGGAAATGTGTCCATTGTCGCGATGCCTAATTGCGGATCGAATTATATTGGTGAGGGTGGAACGCCCATTGAAATGAAGATCATAGATAGTTTAAACATGAGGATGGATTTTCTGAAGATGGACGTCGAGGGATACGAAGGAAATATTTTGAAGGGGGCCAAGGAAACGATAAAAAAATGGAAACCAATTATTGCCATGTCCGCATATCATAAACCGGAAGATAAAACAGAGCTGCCTAAATTAGTCAATAGTATTATTCCTTACGATTGCGAACTCTATCATGACTACGAAGAAGATTTTATCTGTCAACCGCGCTGAAAATTTAAGAGATTGTATTCATGGCCCCAGGGCCAGTCTTTTGATTATGTGCCAGTCAGAGAGGTATCAATCTTAAAATGGATCAGATAAAAAAAACGTTGATCATTTCAAGCTATGCGCCGCCGGCGATAAGCGGGGCGCCGGTCATGATGTACAACCTACTTCGCTATTTTCCGGCGAACTCTTTTTCCGTGCTTACGAGCCATGCCGGAATCGATGCGCGTGCATCCAGCGAAAAATGGCTGGCGGCGGACTATTACTATTTCGATACGCCCGGTACGACGTTTACGGACGATCGCAGGCAATCGTTTTTCCAGAAAGTTAAGTCGATTGCAAAACGTATTCCTGTCATTCGATCGATTGGCGAGTTTTTTTTGCTCATTGTGCTCATTTTTCGCATTCTAAAAAAGGGTACGCAAGTTGTCAGGGAGAAAAACATAGAACTTCTCCTTGGATATTCTGACTACGGCGCGGCGCTCGCGGGAACCTATCTTCTTCATCGACGCACCGGGCTTCCGTACGATCTCTATTTCTATGATCTCTACGCCGGATCGAAATTGCCGTTTTTCTCAAAAATTCTTGCAAGGTTCATGGAACCGAAGCTTTTTCGATCCGCGGAACACATTTTTGTAATGTCCGAAAACTTGGCGGATTATTATCGAACAAAATATAAACGCAATATTACCGTTATTCATAATTCTCTTCCTATTCCCGAACCCAAACCATCGCTGCCGGAGCCTCAAAAGCCTTATAAAGTTGTATATACTGGTACGATCTATTGGGCGCAAGCTGATGCGGCGCGCGATCTCGTTGCGGCTGTTGAAGAGTCGGAAGAAGACGTGGAGCTTTGGTTCTACACGCCGCACGATTCCGCATATCTCGCGAGATTTGGAATTTTAGCGAGCGAGAAGGTAAAATTTGCCACAGGCACTCCGGAAGAAATGCCGCGCATACAGGAGAATGCCGCGATTCTCGTTGTTCTTCTTGGATTTAAAACGGGATATCCGCTTCTCATCAATACGTCGAGTCCCGGAAAGGCCTGTGAATATATGATTTCCGGACGACCTATGCTTGTGCATGCGCCGAAAGAATCGTTTATCGCAGAGTACGTCGTGGAACATAATTGCGGCTACGTGGCGGGTGAGCCGGGTGTCAAGGAGCTGCGTGCCGGTATCTCAAAATTGTTGCACGATCAGGCATTTGTTGCCGAAATAACTCGGAATGCATGGGAGACCGCCGTTCAGAATCATGACGCACAGAAAAACGCCGAGATGTTTATGAGATTTTTTACAAAAAAATGAAATCAGGAATTTCAATTGTGATCCCATCGGGATATAAAGATCCTCGCCGCGAGGAGAATATAAGATTGCTTATTGACGACATAAAACATCAAACCGTTTTGGCGGATGAGATCGTCCTTGTGAGAGGGGTTTGGCCTCGCACGCGCGCCCACAACAAAGGAGCCGAAGCGGCGTCGGGAGAGTTCATTGTTTTTTTTGATGATGACGTTCGTCTGGGCAATGATCAGATCATAGAAAAGTTGGTTGAGCCATTGCGAGAAGGCAAGGTTGGTATTACGGGAGCGACTATCGTGCCAATAAGAGAATCAACGCCTTTTCAGAGAAGATGTAACAAGGAGCTTCTCAAGGCGAAAGACATGATTGCGCATGCTGCGCTCGCAATAAAAAAAGATTTGTATTGGGCTTCAGGAGGAGAAGACAGTTCTCTGCGGATGAACGATGATGCGCTTCTGAACTACCATGTTAAGGAAATGGGATACAAGGCAGAACTTGTCCCCGGGACTTTCGTTTACCATCCCGATCCGGAAAGTTTCCCCGTTTTGCTTAAAAAAAGTTTCCGTCAGGGCATAGATCAAGCTCATGACTACAGGCGGAAACCGGAACTTATTTTAAATGCACCGCTTAGTCATGATGGAAAATTGGAGAAAAGTTCGGTTTGGAAAAAGGCGCTAAGAAATTTTTATATAATAATGTCATCTATTTTCAAATTAAAACTGCTTTTACTCACAAGCAGGATCTCGACCGGTGCGGGGTTTATCTCCGGCTATCTGGGCGTGGATAATAAAGTATCCATCAGAGAAGGGGATATCGAAAAAATAATAATTTAAACAATCAAATTTTAGTATTACGTGATGCGGCATCAAAAAGCAGGATGGCGTAGGGAGAGATTGAAAGCATGGATCCCCGCTTTCGCGGGGATGACAAAAAAAGAGAGGACACTCCGGGCTTGATTTCATCCTTGCGCTCAAGCGCGGGGAATTCGCCTAAGATGGATTAAAACAAAAAGCACACTATTTCTAGTGTGCTTTTTGTCAGCCCAAACGTGGCACTGGGATCTGGCCTACCAACCATATTTTCAGTTTATGTATCTGCTCGATATTGTCAAATGGTTTTTAATCTTTTATTAATGTCCGTTCGTTATCATTTTTCTTGGTGGGGGTGGCGTTGGTGCTGGATTTGGCCTACCATCCAAAACCCACGGGGTTCAATTCCCCGCACCTCCACCTTTGCGGAGGATGACGGAAAGAGGCCGGGGGCGAAAAAACAAAGATAATGAGATTAAAAAATCATTAAATCGGATTTGACAGGAAGGTGTGGCTTGGTAAGATGGAAGTGTAATCACCACAAAAAGCACCTCTTAAGGTTCCGTCCTTAAGCGGGGCTTTTTATTTTAAGGTATTCAAGATTTGCTTTCGCCTTGCTTAAAAAATATACTTTTCCTTCCGATGCCCGCTTTAAGAGCCCTGAGTATTTTTTCTGATCGGGAACAATGATAGCTTCTAATTTTTTATTTCCGCCAAGATAATGCGCGAGACAGGCGAAATCTCCGTCGCCGCTCACGATGATCGCTTTATCATAATCTTCATAATCGATCATTGTTTGCAGAACAAGTTCTGCGTCAACATTTCCCTTGACGGTGCCATGGTTATTTCTAACGACTTCTTTAAAAACGAGCATATAGCCATATCGTTCAAGCGATAAGTAGAGATTTTTGTTTTCTGGTAAATATCCGATAAAAAGATAAGCTTTTTGCGCGGCATATTTTTCTTGGAGATATATCCTGAGTTTTCTGAAGTCCAATCGCCAGCCGAGCTCGCGGATGCCTAGATTGATATTTTGGCTATCGATGAAAGCGTAGTTGTTTTCAATTTTCCGCATGCGGATAGAATAGCAAAGAGAAGATTAAATTTTTCTAAAGAAAAAATCGGAAGCATGGATTCCCGCCGGAGCCTGTACCCGCAAAGGCGGGCACGGGGACGACAAAAATAGATTAAATAAAGATTAAATCGAATTTGACAGAAAACTATGCCCACGCTAGCCTGAGAATGTATTTCTATGGAAAAAGGCACTCTCTTAAGGTTCCGTCCTTAAGCGGTGCCTTTTTTATTATGGGCCAATTTATTTTGTAAATTATTCATAAAACGTATCTTATTCAGCGCGGCTTTGCGTAGGAGATATGAACAATGCTTTTCGTCGGGGCTAAGCACTGTTTCGAGTTTCCGATGATTGCGAAGATAGGCGACTAAGGAATAAAAATCGCCGTCGCTAGAAACGATGATCGCTTTATGATAATCGTCAATTTCAGTAGCGGCCCTTAAAATAAGATCGCCATCGACATTCCCTTTGATATTTCCATGGCCGTCCGAAACAGTCGGTTTGAATACGAGTATAAATCCCGATTTCTCTAAGTGGGCATATAGTTTTTGATTCTTGGACAAGAAGCCAATAAAAAGATACGCCCGCGAAACACTATATTTTTCTTTGAGATAAATTCTGAATTTTTTATGATCCAATTTCCACCCCATCTTTTTGATGCCGAGGTGAAGATTTTGGCCGTCGATGAAAGCGTAGTTGTTCTCCGTCTTTCGCATGCGGACATGCTAGCAATATGAAGATTAAAAAATTCTAAAAGAAAAAAATCGGAAGCATGGACCCCCGCCTTCGCGGGGGCGACAAAGTAAAGGTAATGAGATTAAAAAATCATTAAATCGGATTTGACTTGGCGAAGCGGTTTGATAGGATTACGAAGTATCCATCGCGAAAGAGCACTTCTTGAGGTTTTGTCCTTAAGCGGTGCTTTTTCATATATACCCAAGGCGAGATTATGCTTCTCCTTGCCGCCAAGAGTAAATTTTTCTAAAAGAAAAATTTTCTTTGGTTCGTTCAAAAA
Organism: uncultured Candidatus Saccharibacteria bacterium; assembly: GCA_964637795.1. Classification (GTDB taxonomy): domain Bacteria; phylum Patescibacteriota; class Minisyncoccia; order UBA6257; family 2-01-FULL-56-20; genus CAJAQL01. The sequence goes on from CAZWWZ010000006.1 coordinate 18,925, forward strand.
AGATGAAAATGAGATTTTTCATCTTTTTTCTCGTTGCCAAAGGTAAAAAATCCTAAAATACAAAGATAAAAGCATGGACCCCCGCCTTCGCAGGGGCGACAGAGAAGAGAGATTCCTCGCAGAGTTCCCGCCCTTTGGCGAGACAAGTCGGAATGACGAAACGTTTGGATTCCCGCTGGAGCCTGTACCCGCGCAGGCGGGCACGGGAACGACAAAAGAAAAGCGTCTTCGCGAGGACGACGAAAGAGGTTTGGGATGGCAAAGTTTGGAAAGACTGACGGGGTAAGCTCGGCGTGGTAAAATGAAGGAACATAACTATGCGTATTCTTCAGGTAAATAAACTTTATGCGCCGTGGATCGGCGGCGTGGAGACGGTGGCGCAGGATATTGCCGAACATTTTAACGGCA
>CAZWWZ010000007.1:0-5926 GCA_964637795.1 uncultured Candidatus Saccharibacteria bacterium
TTAACAATCCATCATATCGGAGGGAACATTGAAGTATCTACGAATGGGGTTATCGCTGATCGCACTGCTTTCCATTGCGTCGCTCGGTGCGGGCGGCGGCAACCCCCACATTGGATCAAGGATCATCATGAGACCTGTCGTTTCTGTGCCCGCTGAACAACATTTCGCCTATGCCACATGGTACGGGCCAAGATTTTTCGGGCGCACCCTTGCGTGTGGAAGATCATATGTGAAAAGCGCGGTATTTGCGGCACATCGGACTTACCCATTAGGCACAAGGCTGAGGGTCACGAATCTTCACAATCATCGGAGCGTTATAGTTGCCGTGGAGGACAGGGGCCCGTATAGTCTAGGCAGGGACTTAGATCTTTCCTATGCGGCAGCCCGTAAGCTTCGCATGATGCCGGCGGGCGTTGTCTTGGTCTCTTATTCCAGGGTAATACCAATACCATCAAAGGGAGGTTCTTTACAATGATCGAGTTGATCGGTGCAAAGCATCAGATCGTGAAAATGAAGAGCTTGGTTCCTTTATCCATCCGTGGATTCCCCTCAAAGCTGCCCAAAATTCCGAATGGGCATGACATAGTCTGTGAGCTTGACCATGGCGACGGGGAACGCATATTCACCTGTAAGTCCCTCAAGGATATGCAGGAGCTCTACCGCGAATACGCCCTCGGACATGCCGTCAGCATTTCGTGGTATCACACAGATGCTTTCAAGGATGCCTCGACATCATAGTCGCGGTATCCGTTCATCCACCGCTTGTATCGTTCGATACGAACCAAGAACCCTTAAGCAAGGTTCTTTTTTATTTCAAATCCGCAGTTTTCGAAAATCATTTTTGCCTCGTGCTATACTGATGTTAATAAAGGAGTTCAAAGGTGAATTCTAAAAATCTATGCATCCATTTTCATCTTTAAGATCATTCTCTCGTTCGCAGACAATTCTTTTTGTCGGAGGGATATCCATGGGGATATTTCTTTTTTTTCCGCCGCCGACCCATGCGGCTTCTTGGTATGATGCCGCTTGGCCTTATCGCAAAGCGATCACGATCAATAATACAAAGATTAGCCAGACCGGCGGCACGGTTCTCTCCAATTTCCCTGTTTTAATCTCTCTCACCGATCCTGATCTTAAATATGCCGGAAGCGGCGGCAGGGTGACATCATCCACGGGGGCCGATATTGTTTTCACCGACTCAGACGGCAGAACCGCGTTGAACTATGAGATAGAGAACTATTCCCCGTCCACGGGAAATCTCGTGGCCTGGGTAAATGTGCCGACATTGTCGCCAGCCGTGAACCATACTATTTATGCCTATTTCGGCAATGCCGTCGCGCCGACGGAAAGCGTGGCGACCGAGGAGGCGACCTGGGACAGTAATTTTATCAGCGTTTATCATCTCGGAAGCATCACGGATCTTAGAACCAACGATTCGACGGGAAATTATCCGGGCATGAACAATGGAACTGCCGTTACGACAACGGGCGAAGTTTTTGGCGGTGCAGGTTTTAACGGAAGCAGCACGTATATTTATAATAATTCTTTCGTCGAACCGACCAATTCGGCGACGCTTTCGGCATGGGCGAAATTGACCGATGCGAGCGATAACTGGAATACGATCGCCGATTTGGATTATGGCTATTTGCAGCTGCAGCTCGCCGCCCGATCCGGTGCGGGGGACGTCAGTTGGCTCGTTTCCCATTCCGGGGGGAGCAGTCTCTGTAAAATAAGCGACACGGACATTCTGAACAGGTGGCATCTCTATGCGGCTACCTATGACAGCTCGAACAATGCTTTGTCGGTGTATGTCGATGGCAATAAACTCGGCAGTTGCACTATGACAGGAAGTCCAAATTTTTCAGGAAATTCAGCGCTCACGATCGGGGCGATCTATAAAGGATCCGGAGGCGCCTATTTTTACGGTGCGATGGACGAGGTTGAAGCGTCCGAAGTGGCGCGATCCGCAGATTGGATCAATACAGAATACAACAATCAAAGCGATCCCTCAGCCTTTTATTCCGTGGGAGCTCTCGAGCAATATGCTTCATCACCGATCATCAATTCTTTTACGGCAAGTCCTGCCTACATCAGTCACGGAGGAAACTCGACCCTTTCCTGGAACGTGACCGGCACGATAACCTCAATAGCTATCACGCCGGGTGCGTTTACCTCCCATTTAAGTTCAGGATCCGTGACGGTGACGCCGGGTTCCACGACCGTTTATACCCTTACGGCAACAAACAATAATGGCTCAGCGACGGAAAACGCCACTGTTACCTTGGGATCAACCCCGCCCACAGTCCCGGGCGATTTGAGCGTAGTGACCAGTACGCCCTCAACCATCGCTTTTTCTTGGTCAGCTTCAACAGAAGAAGGGAGCGCCATTGCCGGATATGACATTTATCGAAATGGCGAAAAAATCGCATCAATAAGCCCCAGCACGTATATCGATACCGCCGTCAATTCACCGGCATATGTTTACTACCTCGACACCGGTCTCACTGCTGGGACGGCGTATATCTATGCAGTCGACGCCTATGATATTATCGGTAATGTTTCCGCGCAGTCTTCCGGTATCCGCGCAACGACAATGAACCGGGCTGTTCCTTCGATATCTCAATGGAGCGCGGCGTTTTGGATGAGCGGCAGCGGAAGCAGTTCCACGCCGCCAATCTCCGCGATTGATTGGTCATCAATGACCCACATTATCCATGGACCCGCCATTCCTTTGGCAAACGGGATGCTTGATCTTACTACCTACTCCATTGCGAGCGATGCTCCGGCGCTTGTGAGTGCGGCTCATGCACATAACGTAAAGGTTCTCTTGTCTATTATGTCGGGATGGTCGGCCCGGGATGATTTTGCGGATGCCGCGAACAATAATATGGCCACGTTCGTCGGAAATATCGTGAGTGCGGTAAATACCTATGGATATGACGGCGTGGATATCGATTGGGAAAACACCGCGAGCAGTACGATAAACTGGACGTCGATGACGACTCTGATCTCGGATCTGCGCGCCGCTCTCGGCACGAAACTTCTCACTGCGGAAGCGGACGGCGGAGATCAATCCCATTGGGCGCCATTATCCGGTGATCTGGATCGGGTCAATGTCATGGTCTATGACATGGCCGCCTCGTGGGAACCGTTCATTTGGTACGATTCTCCTCTCTATGGGGTCAGTAGCGCTGTTTCATTGGATGCATATAAAAATGATTTTGTGAATGCGGGGATCCCTGCGGCAAAAATAGATTTAGGATTACCGTTCTATGGATATGCGGTGCAGGGCGGGTGTCAGACGCTCGGATGCGCAGCGGGGATATCGGCGCCTTTGCAGATGTGGACAACGCCGCCGACATGGATACCGGAAAATGAGGCAAGACTTGCGGGTAATTATGATCTGTCTTCCGCGAACCCCGATTGGCATTGGGATGTTTATGCGCATGAACCGTATTTGGGCATCGATGAGCCGGGCAATGCGAGCGATACCTTCGTGACCTTTGAAGATCAACAATCTCTGACGGATAAGATAGATTATATAAAATCGAACGATCTCGGCGGGTGGAGCGTATGGAACATCAACAACGATTATTTTCCGAGTGAACCGGCAACGGCTCAAATATATCCGCTCTCTCATGCTGTTGCGCTTGAGCTGGCTGGTCCCACCTCTGCACTTTCTTCTAGTATTGCCACCACGCCGCAGGCGGGCATCGGTTCTGCGGTCTCTGCCCCGACTTCCTCCGCATCTTCTTCTGTGGCGGGCATGACTTCGTCGCAGTTGGAAAGTCTCCTTCTTTCGCTCGAGTCGGAACTTCAAACCTTGCATATGGAAAGTTCTTCCTCTGCTCCGACTTCTTCGGTTTTTACGCGCGATCTGTTCTCTGGCATGACGGGTGCTGACGTGAAACAATTACAGCTTTTCCTCATTTCCCAGAACATCGGGCCTGCCGCGAAAAAACTAGCCGCTAACGGCGCAACCACGAATTTCGGATCTCTTACAAAAGCTGCCCTTGCGGAGTTTCAGACGTATGCACATATTGCTCCTGCTTCGGGTTATTTCGGTTCCGTCACGAGGGCATATGTGAATGCACACGATTAATGCAGAGACAATTTCGATTTTATTGATCAGACCGTCTCGCCTCATATCCCTATATTTTCCAGGAGCCGCGATCTGTTTCAAGGTAAGAAAATGATAATACAGGATCACGATTCCTATTTAAAAAGGTTTTTGCCCGGGCACTCCGACAAATATAAGTTCAGTCACTATTTTTTGAAGCTGCAGATAGAGTGAAATTGGTTTTTATGGCAAAAAGATCAGGCCCACGAAGTACCGCTTTAAGATTTTTTATTGAAGTTTATCAACAACATCCCACTTATTTAATGTGGTATACTTATGGTACTCATTGGATCCACAGAAATGATTTTCCTCTCACAAAATCGAAAAGGTGTTGTCATTGCAAGCATTGTTTTTTTGGTGCTTTTTGTTCCAACCCTTATTACGGGGATATTTTATTATCAAAGTTTCAATAAGAATTTAACCCAGGAGGTTTTTAGCCAACGGAAAACAGTGGCCAGTCTTACGGCCTCGGCAATTGGATTGAAACTTCAGCAACTGACCTCGATCGTTCAGATATATGCATCGCAGCCCGAAGTGATCAATGATGTCGCTGCGGGCAATTGGAGCGCGGCAAAGAATGTCATTATTAATCTGCAGAATGATCCCAGGGACTACGATTATTTTATTGGGAGGTTTTTATTGGCGGATACACAGGGAAATATAAAAGTGGTGTTCCCGGGTATTGCGGATGAGGGCATTGGGCAACCCGATGATGCGTTCAGCGAGTGGAAAACGCCGATTTTGGAAAATGGAGCCGATTCGTTCGTTTCCGATGTTTTTCAGCGAAGCGTGTATCCAAAGAATAATCATATAGAAGTTTTAGTGCCCATACGGAAAGCTTCTGTTCTTGTGGGGGTCGCGGGGATCACGGTGCCTATCAATGAATTTTCCGACTATGGCAAGGACATCGACCTTGGAAGCAATGGGTTTGCTTATGTTGTTGATCGATTGGGTCATATCATCACCCATCCGAAGTATGCATCAGACGGGCCGATCATAGATTATTCGAGCATCCCGGTGGTTCAAAAATTGATGCAGGGGCAAAGCGGGACGGCGGTCGCCTACAACCCTATCGAGCGCGTGGAACGGGTTGCCGCATATGAACCTATCCCCACTTACGGATGGGGGATTATTTCCCAGGAGCCGGTGAAGGATGCGTTCGAGACACGGGATGGCATCCTCTTGCAGGTCATCTATCTGATCATTGCCATAAGTTTGATCGAACTGGCTATCGCGTGCGGAATCCTCTTCCTTGTAAGCCATCACCATCGCGAACACGGCAATGTTTAATGTTATAAAAAAACAGGAAAAAGGATTTACCCTCATTGAACTCTTGGTCGTCATCGCCATCATAGCCATACTTTCTGTTGTGGTGGTGCTTACTATGAATCCTGCCGAAATGTTGCGTCAGTCAAGGGACTCAAGCAGGGTCTCTGATTTTAGCACATTGCGAACCGTCATCTCCCTCTCTCTTGCAAACGGAAATTACAATCTTGCATCGTCATATTCTGCCTGTTATCTTTCCACGCCTCTGGGGACGGGAACAGCGGCGCCTCGCTGCGGTATTTTTACGAGTGCCGGCATCACATCAAACTCAAGCAGCTCATCCGCGAATTATCGAAAGATCAATGCGACCGGTTGGATACCCATTGATTTTACGCAGGTCGCCGGAGGCACTCCTTTCGGTTCGTTACCGGTCGATCCCACAAATAATGCTGGTTATTACTACGCCTATGCCGCGAACGCGGCTGGCATGTATGAGTTCGGGGCATTTCTGGAAAGCAAAAAATATACCAGCGGAAGCAA
>CAZWWZ010000007.1:6026-19233 GCA_964637795.1 uncultured Candidatus Saccharibacteria bacterium
GCATGTATGAGTTCGGGGCATTTCTGGAAAGCAAAAAATATACCAGCGGAAGCAACAGCCTCGTAACAACGAGTACTGCCATTTACGAGTCCGGGTCAACGCTCACGCTCTAGATTTTAAGCGATCCAATTTCGTCTGTTGCGTGGTGAATATTTCCCCGGCGGAGCGAACTGAGGTCTTTTTCTGTCGAGCGACCAATGGGATCGTATTCGGGGGATATCGTCGAGGCGTCTGAGATATGTAAAAATATAAGCGTCGATAAGTGACGCATCGGTTGGATAGAGAACATAGATCATCCCGCGGTGATCGATCGTTATTTTCCGGTCAATTTTTCCTTAAGCTTTTCGATTTCCCCCTTAAGCTCAACCATCTTCAGTTCTCGACCGACCATTGTCTTGTTCACTTTTTCGAGCTCCTCCAAATATGTTTCCGCTTTCTTTTCCGCCATCTTGCGCACGGTGATGTCGCGTATATTGCACTGGATCATCATTGATCCATCGATGCGATATTTGTTGCTTACAAATTCAACCGCATGTTCCGTGCCATCTTTGGACTTGAGCGGTATATCCTCGTAGTGAACATATCCGTTTTTCTGCAATTCCGCGAAGAGCGCCTTCGTAACCTCAATATCTTCAAATGTTCCGATTTCCCAAAGTTTCTTCCCGATAATCTCACATAAGGAATACCCGATCATATCGAGCAGAAAGGGATTGGCGTCTATGATCTTTTCCGTCGTAGGATCAATGAGCAATATGCCATCTTTGGCCGTCTCAAATAGCTTGCGGTATCGCATTTCGGAAACGAGCAGCTTATGGTTCATCTCTTCCCCCTTTGGTATTCTTTTCACCATAGTAAAGCAAAATGCTTTATGGTTCTCGGCCGACCTTTACGGACGCTTTGTTGTTTTTATTATATCATATTGGGGCACGGAAGGTGCCGCGGATATGACCATCGCGCGGTTATGATCTCATTGTCCGCAGCGGTTATGAGCGGAAATCACTAGGGTTTTTGTGGCGCGCCTGCTATCCCCGTTTTTAAATTCACGATAGAATTATCATATGAGACAACGGGCCGCAATATTCGTTATCGATCAAAACAAGTTACTTCTTTTTCATCGCGTTAAAAAAGGGAGGGAATATTACGCTGTTCCGGGCGGCGGCGTAGAGGCGGGTGAAACAGTGGAACAGGCCGCCGTGCGCGAACTGAAGGAAGAAACGAATTTGGATGTCGTGCTTGGCGAAGGGATAGGCGAATTCGAGACGACCGATTCCCGTGAATATTTTTATGGCGCAAAATCATGGAGCGGCATGCTTGCGCTTGGCGGGCCGGAAGCACAACGTCAATCTCCCGATAATTTCTATCAGCTGGAATGGGTGCCGGTCGAAAACCTCGGCGAAATCAATTTCAGGGATGAGATCAGGAGGATGGTTTTGAGATATGTGAGCCCCGCTTCTTATTTCCTTGACGCCACGGTTACGGTGATCATCGATCGGCCGCTCGGCAGCAGGCATCCTGAATGGGGATTTGAATACCCGATCAATTATGGTTACGTTCCGCACACGAAAAGCGATGACGGCGAAGAGGTGGATGCTTACGTGCTTGGCGTCGCGGAACCGCTGAAAGAATTTACCGGTAAATGCATTGCGGTCATCCATCGTTTGAACGACGACGACGATAAATTGATCTTGGTCGCGGGCGCCGCGGAATTTAATGACGACGAAATCCGCTCCGCGACCGATTTTCAGGAACGCTTTTTTAAATCGATAATCGTGCGATAATTTCAGTATGAAACTTCTCCTCACCTCTCATGGCTGGAAATATAACCCGAGGATCGCGAAGGAGTTTTTGCGTTTAACCGCCAAGGAACCTTCGGAGATAATGATCTTTCTGGTCACGACGGCTGATAAAAAAAGTAAGGACTGGAAGTGGGTGGGGCAGGAGATAAAAATGATCACCGATATCGGTATTACCAAAAAGAACATTTCGATTTTCAGTTTAAACCGAAAAATAAAGAGGAATGAGCTTGCGGATAGGGATATTGTTTACGTATGCGGAGGTAATACTTTTCTTTATTTATATGGCGTTAGAAAAACAGGGCTGGACAAGGAAATCATAAGATTCACCGAAAAGGGCGGTTTCTACTACGGCGTGAGTGCGGGGAGCGTTCTTGCGGGACCGAACATCGCGATCGCCAAGCCCTTCGATGATAGGAGGGCCGTAAATCTAAAAAACTATAGAGGGCTCCACTTGACCGATGTCGTTATCGGCCCTCACTATGAAGGAGGGGCCGTAAAAATACTGGATGCGTTCAAGCTGAGATCGCAACATCCGACGGTTCTACTGACGAATGAACAGGCCCTTGAGATTGTCGGTCGCAAGAAGAGGCTGATCAGGTAGGCCATCACATTTTCATGTACCCCAAAGTAAAATTCAGGATCAGCGCTCGAAAAGATATCGCTTCGTTCGGGTCATTTGTCGGCCAGGCTGATTTTGACAATGGACGAAGCCTGCGGTGGGCGATCCTCAGATGGCATCCTCTGCTGAGGCAAGCGATCAAAAACGGAAAGATCGTCGATCGGGTCTTCGCTGAAAAATATGTGAAAGATATTTATCGAAAAAATAAAGGGATTGCTTCAAGAAATATGGAGCGGTACGAGCGCGATTGGGGGAAGAAAGAGAGGATATTTTTTGAAATGACGGACGATATCTTTCACGGCTTTCCGTGGCCACCGGGGAAATATACCGCCTATGCGACGATATGGGGCATGTTCCCGCGTTTTTTGGACGATAAGACGTTCCAGGTTCCCATGGAATATCGGAACAAGAAATATATTCCCGTTACGATCGCGCATGAAATGCTGCATTTCATGTTCTATGCTTATGTCGAAAAAAATTATCCGCGCTACCGCGATCCCGAACATAATTTTTTCCTGTGGCATATCTCGGAGATCTTCAATATCCTCGTCATAAATTCTCCGGCATGGCTCGATGTTTTCAGGGAAAAGAACATGCTCTATCCCGAGCACCGGAAGATCGTCGCCGACCTCCGAAAGAAATATCAGGAACCATCATCTCTCGATGTGGACAGTCTCATTCGGGACATCCATCCGCTCGTGAAGAAAATGATGCAGGAAAAGAAATCGGTTTAAAAAAAGCCCCCGGCGTTTGACGGCTGGAGGGGCTTTTAAGTGTGATCAAGGGATCAATGGGAGAAACGTTTTCTGAGGCTGTCATCCATGGCGGAAGCGACGGCGCGGCCGACGAGTTCGCCGAGCTTGGTGTGTTTCCCGGCATAGGATAGTTTTTCTCCGATGCCGAGCGATACGATGGTGATGCAGTCCGTTCCGGTTCCGGTGGCCGGCCTTTTTGAAATGACGCTTTTAATGTCATGTTCGAAAAGAAAGGCAAGCTTGGCTTCCGTAGCGATCGCGACGCACTCGATCAGTGCTTCGTCGGTCAGTGTTGCCGCGACGGGAACGATGAGGTTGATGGTTCCCGGTTGGGAAGATCCGCTCGCAGGGTCGCCTGCGGCAAGCGAGTTTCCCAGGCCGACGGTCGCGAATGTTTGTACGGAAAGACCTCCGTGCCAGCATTCTGCGTATCCCGCGAAACGCTGTTTTACGGACGTCATCATGACGATCGTCTTGTCCGCGGGCAGAAGAAGCTTGCTCGCAACCGATTTGGCATAGGTGCGGCTATCTTCTACCCAGGTGTTTTTGGCGATGGTATGATTGACAACATAGCGCGGAACAGAAATGCCGCCGCCGTAGACCGCCCAGGAGATGGCGCGTGGAGAGGGGAAAATTTCCGGAGGGATAAAGACCACCAGGGAATCCCTCTCGATTTTTCCTTGAATTTTATGGATCACTTTCTCTCACCTCTTCTTCTTGCATGGCCGCTTCTCGCGGGATTTGTGCTGGACGCAATTATAGGCGACCCCGAGACAAAATACCACCCCATCCGTTTCATTGGCCGCTTGATCAACTGGGAAGAGGATAAGCTTTATCGTGCGTATTTTTCTAAAAGATTAGCTGGCATGTTTTTGGTGATTGCGACGCTTGCGGTGACGCTCGGCGTGGGGCTCGGCATCTCCCTACTTCTCTTCCGGATGAATTTTTTCCTCGGCTGTGTCTGGAGCGTTTTTATATTTTATGCAGGACTTGCGTTTCGATCCCTGCTTGATGCCGGAGAAAAGGTCGCGCATGATCTTCGAAAAGGCGATCACGCGGCGGCGCGCGCGCATCTTGCCAATATCGTGAGCCGCGACACGAAAAATTTATCCGATCACGATATCATTCGCGGTACGATAGAATCGCTTTCCGAGAATCTGAACGACGCCATCATTGCACCGCTTTTTTATGCTTTTCTTTTCGGTATCGGGGGCATTATCGCCTATAAGACCGTGAACACGCTTGATTCGATGGTCGGTTATAAAACGGAGCATTATGTGAAGTTCGGCTGGTGCGCGGCGCGCCTCGATGACGTTTTGAACTTCATTCCCGCCCGCCTCGCGTTCCTTTTTGTCATCGTTGCTTCGGTCATATTGCGCTATGATACAGGACTCTGCTGGAAGACGGTTTTGAAGCAAAGCCAGACGGGAGAAAGCCCGAACGGCGGCATCGGCATCTGTGCTTTTTCTGGCGCGCTCGGCGTTCAGCTCGGCGGCATGAATCATTTCCATGGTCAGCCGTCTCTCACGCCGACCATCGGCCGTGCGGAACATGAGCTTTCCATTGAAGATATTCTCCGAAGTCAAAAGCTTATCATCGTGAGCACCGTGGTCGGGCTTGTCGTTCTTCTCACGATGGTCTCCGTGCTTTCGAAATTTACGTGGTTTAAATTCATATTTTCCATCAATGTCTGATACAATGTGGCAATTTTACCTGCGGTCTGCTGATGCATGGGACGTCATGTTGGCCGACTGCGCCGCGGCGCACGCAAGCATAGACATCGAACAGTATATTTTTGGCACGGGCGAGATCGGCGCAAGATTTGCCGAGGTGCTGAAAAGGAAAAGCAGAGAAGGCGTGAAGATCAGGATAATCGGCGACGCGGTCGGTAGTTTTGATTTTTTGAATTCCGCAACCGAGCGTTCGCTTACGGCTCTTGGCGTCGAAATAAAATTCTTCAATCCCATTCAGCAGTGGCGGATCAGAAATTTTTCCTCCTGGTTCCTGCGCGACCATCGCAAGATATTGGTGGTTGACGGGAACGTGGCGCATACCGGTGGTGTCGGACTCGATGATCGCATGAAGGATTGGCGTGATACGAATGTCAGGATGACCGGGCCGGTCGTCGCCGAGATACAAGAGGCTTTCAATCAGGCGTGGATCGCCATTTCCCTGCACAAATTTTTCAAATTCAAACCGGTATTTGGGGTGAGAGAGGATTTTTCCTTTCTCATAAATTCGCCGCGGTTCCGCCGCCGCTATATCTATCATGATCTGAGGCGAACGATCCGCAAAGCAAAAAAATATATCTATCTGACAACGCCGTATTTTGTGCCGAGCGTGAAAATATTCAGATCGCTCACGAAGGCGGCGCGGCGCGGCGTTGATGTCAGGATACTCCTGCCCGCGCGCTCGGATGTTCATATTGTGGACATTGCGGCAGGATCTTATTTTCTTTTGGTGCTTCGTGCGGGGATCAAGATCTATCGGTATGGTGGCGGGAGGATTCTGCATGCGAAAACCGGCATTATTGATGACATCTGGGGCAGTGTAGGCAGCGCGAACATCGACAATCTCAGCCTGCTGCTGAACCTTGAAGGGAATGTAAAAAGTCTCGATCAGGATTTTATCGCCGAACTGAAGCGTCAATTTCTGGATGATATTGCGAATGCAAGGATCGTTGAAAAGGAAAATTGGATAAAACGTCCGTTTTTGCTTAAATTTTTCGAGGTTGTCATCTGGCCGATCCATAATATCTTGTAAAAAACGACGTTCCTCCGGGAGTGATCGTGGCGGTGGCAAAAAGGAAATAAGGGGAGTATAAAGGGGGAAGGAGGTGCCGCCATGGCGCAATTAATAGAGTGGTTCGTGGAGCCGACTGGTGATGCCGCGTTGGCCAATCAAGTTTTCTCGCGGGAGATCGGTCCCGCGGAAGAATACGCCAGTGAGCAGAAAGATGATCTGAATATTGTTCGGAAGGTATGGGCCTGCGCGTCGTTCGCTCAGGTGCTCCAATTCTGGAAGAGCAAAGGAACGCTCGGGATCACATTTGATGTCTGGAATCGGGAGCGCAACTACGGCCCGATCCGGTATGTGACATTTCTCATGCCCCGTCGGCGTGCCGCAAAGATATCCGTTCAAAAAACAAGGGCCGTCACTTCGTGACGGCCCGTTTCATTTTTGACCATCCGGTCATTCCGAGCCTGCCGAGGAATCTTGTCTGTCGTCCTCCGCGGAGGTGGAGGATCCGTGCTTTCCTCATTAATACAAAAGCGAGAACATAGGATAGTCCTTTTCAGGAATCACAAAAGAAAGTATGTCGTTCCGGGCCTCGCCTTCAGTGGAGGGAATCTCAAGGTTTTTGCATGGTACGGAAACGGACAGAGATGATCATGCGTTTATCGCCCCGGCCATATTGCGGATATTATCTCCAAGATAAAAATGGCCGCAACCTGGAGGATAATGTTCGCAAAGATCAGGCTGATCGCTGCAAGACAGATGCCCGTGAGAAGCGGCGATTTTATGAAAAGAAGGATGATGAGCGCAGGCCAGACATTTTTAAGGTCGCGCACCGAGGGTCCGAGCATCGCTCCGGCATTGAACGAAAGGAATATCATCACCCAGCTTTGCCAGCGCAAGAGGTTTATCTGCGATAAAAGCTTCAGTGGCCCAAGAAGGATGTTCTGCCAGCTCTCCTGGATCGAAAATTGCGGAACTACAAAATAGTCTTTCAGGCAAAAGTGGTTTATCAGAAAAAGAAAGAACAGTCCTCCCGCGATCGGGGCAAGGGAGATCAAAAGTTCGCCGAAGAACGGCAGTTTCGATTTTCCGTGTACGACGTGCGGCTGATCCGAAAAAACCGTGAATTCTTGTATCTTTGCCCCCGTGAGAATGCAGAGTATCGCGTGCGAAGTCTCATGAACGATCGCTCCTACATAATAGAGGAGGCGGATGATCCGATAGTTCAGATAGCGCCAGTTGAGAAAATTGCTGAAATAGCCGAATGCGGTGATCAGAATAACGGCGACACCAAGGTTCACGTCGATCATGATAGTTTCAATTTTAGAACCTGTCTCAAAATTACTCCAGCCCGCGTTGCGGAAAGAGCCGCAACCCTTCGGATCAGGTCGTCTGCCCCATGGCCAAGCTCGCGGGAGGAATGGTTTTTGAGACGGGTTCTAGATAGAAACAATTTTCTGTTTACAAAAACATCCCACTTTGGCGGGATGTTTTTTATTGTGGCGGGCCAGGTTCGGACCTATTTTAAATTGTTTGACAATTTTTTAATAAAAAATAAACTGCATCTAGTGCGCAAAGACAGGAAATCTAACGTTCCTGGTACTGCAGAATCGCTTCTAGGGGGTACAAAGCGATGAACTGCAAAGCTTTCCCCGCCCAAGTTGGGCTAAGAAAAAGCTTCGCGACGCAAAAATAAACCGATCCGAGACGGCAAGGATCACAACCAGCAGAGGGAAAAGCGCTTTTCCCTCTGCTTTTTAATTTGTGCGCGGGACAGGATTTGAACCTGCAAGCCCTTACGGGCGCTACCACCTCAAGGTAGTGCGTCTGCCAGTTTCGCCACCCGCGCCTGAACGAATCCCATTATAGGTGAGTGAGGGGTGATTTTCAACCTTAATCAGGTCTGGACCATGGATGGATCGAATACCGCCTGTGCATTACTGATATATTGATTTCGCCTCGAATGAGTTACAATTAAATAAAGAAAACGTCGCTCTTTTATTTTAATAATCTAAAAAATATCCATGATACAGGATCAGCTTGTTGAATATGTTTCGTCCCAGCTCAAACTCGGCATTTCGCGCGACGCGGTAAAAGCGGCATTGGTAGGAGTCGGTTGGGCGCCGCTTGACGTCGAGGATACTCTGAAAAAGGTGGAAGGCGGTGCGACGGTGGTTCCTGCGGAGCCGATCGTTTCTCCGAAACCGACAGAGGTTGCAGGAACTGCGACCGTCGCTTCGCCGAAATTCGTTTCGTTTTCGGCGCCCGGCATGGTTGCGGGTCAGGTGAAGAATCCGGAACCACAGCAGACGGTTCGCGTGAGCGACTTGGTCTCCTCGGTTGCGCCCGTCTCCAGTACTCCAAGTGCGCCAGCCTCGAGGGTTGCTCCGGCGATGAATATTTCCACGGACATCGGAAAAACGCCCGTCATGACGCAGAAGACCCCGTTTTCGAAAGCACCTCTTGCGGGAAATTTTCCTACGTATACGGCGCCTATGGCGCAGAAAAAAGGCGGGAGTAAGCTTGTGGAAATAATTGAAGCTGTCGTTGTTGTCGTTCTTTGCTGCTTTACAGGTTATCTCTTTTATAAAAATAATAATTTGAACAATCAGCTCCAGGCGATAAACGGACAGAACCAGGGTGCGGCACAGGGTTCCGCTTCGCAGCTTCAGATGCTTAATGCATCGAATACCGCACTTACGACGGAGGTTGCATCGATCACGGCAGAAAATCAGGATCTCATGACCAATCTTTCGTTCCTGGTATTGCCCACCAGCTCTTCTTCAACGGCCTCTTCCACGTCGATTTCGATAAGCGGCACGCTCTCTGCGGGCCTTGGGAAGAATACTTATATTGTGACCACGCCGTACGGCGTGAAGACGTATGTGAAAAATTCTTCCGCGAGCGGGGTCGCGACAACGTTGCAGCCGCTTCTCGGAACGATGATCCAGATTTCAGGCACCTATACTCCCGGAACTCCGAACATAACCGTGACAAGCATAAATGGTTCGCCGATCTCTGTGCCGACCGTTACGACGACCACGGCAGCGGTCAAAGTGAACACCGCAACAACCACAACTCCGTAAAAGGTGACATAAGGTTTGACAGTCATAAAAATCCCCGCCAAAGCGGGGATTTTTATGATGCGGCAGGAGAAGGCGGTTCGGGTTCTGCGGGTTGTTTCTTCTCTATGTCAAATACGCCAAGATTTTTCAGGGCAACATTATAGGTTTCAAGGGCATGCTCTGCGGTGTCGCGCTTAAGGACGAAATTCGTTTCATGCGCGATCTCGTTGCGTAATTTGTGAGCGTCCCAGACGTCTTCGAGATTCGGCATCTGGCTGCGTTTGATGTTCTTCAGCCGCTCACCAAGGTTGGTACCCCGGATCCCGGCATACCGCAGGGCATCGTTCAACATATTGTCCGCTTCCACGATCGACATCTTAAGATCACTGGGATTGCCCGAGAAAAAATGTTTTTGGACCGTGGCCCAGGCTTCTTTGGCATGTTTTTTAGGCATATCGGTCTTCAGAATGACATCACGCACGCGGTCGACGCGAATGGAAAGCCAGCCTGTTTTGATGATGATAATGATCGTTCCCGTGATAAATATTGCCGATACGAGGACGGCGAATATTTCGAGCATGAAAAGATTGGCATTATAGGTCGCAAGCGCCGTCTGTCCGAGATGCCCCGCGGTCTCGGAATATCGGGAAGCAGTCAATGAGATTGTCTGGAAGTTCATGGGAAAATTATTGAACGACAAAGAATGTCAGAATTTTATCTCAAATGGTGAGGAACGATTATATTTTTTCGTAAAATTGTCCGATGCCTAAAATATCCGCCTCGTGCCATTTTTTGCCGATGAGCTGAAATCCGATCGGCAGTTCGCCCGGAGCGAGATCGCGCTTGGTCGGCAGGACGAGGGCAGGAAGCCCGGCGAGATTTACGGGGATCGTGAAAATATCAGAAAGATACATGGCGAGCGGGTCGTCCGTCTTCTCGCCGATCTTGAATGCGGGGGTCGGTGTGACCGGTGTCAGGAGGACATCGACGTCCTCGAAGGCCGTTGTGAAATCATTCGCGATAAGCGTTCGCACGCGCTGTGCTTTATCGTAATACGCGTCGTAGTAGCCCGAGGAAAGAACGAACGTCCCGAGGATCGCGCGGCGCTTGGTCTCCGGTCCGAAGCCGAATCCTTTTCTGTTCAGATAGATCTCCTGCAGATTTTTTTCCTCATGCTTATGCGGCGTGCCGTAGCGGATGCCGTCGAATCGCGCCAGATTCGAGCTTACTTCTGCGGGCATGATGACATAATAGACGGAAAGCGCATATTTTGTATGGGGGAGCGAAACCTTTTTGAATTTCAGCCCCAGGCTTTTTATCTTTTTGATCGCATCTTCGACCTCTTTCGTGACGGCGTCGTCGGTGCCTGCAACGAAATATTCGTCCGGAATGCCGACCACGAGCTCCTTCACTTTTTCAAGCTTCGGATGGTCGAGATCTCTATAATTTGTTTCGGTACTTGTCGCGTCGAGGGGATCGTATCCGGCGATCGCCTTGAGCATGATCGCGGAGTCCTCAACGGTCTTGGTGAACGGGCCGATCTGATCAAGGCTGGATGCCATGGCGATAAGGCCGGAGCGCGACACGGCTCCGTAGGTCGGCTTGAGTCCGACCACGCCGCAGAAGGAAGCCGGTTCGCGGATGGAGCCGCCGGTATCGGAGCCAAGCGCCGCAAGCGACAGATGTGCCGCAACAGCCGCCGCGGAACCGCCCGATGAACCGCCCGGCACGCGCGTGAGGTCGTGGGGATTCCTTGTTTTCTTGAAAGCTGAATTTTCCGTGGATGATCCCATGGCGAATTCGTCCATATTCGTTTTTCCGAGAAAAACGGCATGCTGCGATTTCAGTTTTTTGATGACCCCTGCGTCATAGCTTGCCCGATAATGTTCAAGCATCTTCGATGCCGCGGTTGCGGGCTGATCTTTGATGAGAATGACGTCCTTGATCGCCAGAGGAACGCCTGCGAGATCGCCCACGGCTTCGTCCCTCGCGACGGCGATATCTACCGCTTCCGCTTCGCGGGCAGCCGACTCTTCCGCCAGGCTCAGATAGGCGCCGATCTCGGGATCTTTTTCCTTGATGCGCGCAAAATATTCCTGGGTAACCTCAAGCGCGGAAAACTTTTTATCTAAAAGCCCCTCGTGAAATCTTTTAATGGTTAAGTTGTGAAGTGGTTCCATGGATTTCATTCGTCATCCTGAGCCCCGCGAAGGATCTCTGAGATTCCTCGCAAGCTTGGAATGATGATTATTATTCAAACACCGGCGGGATCTTCAAAAATCCGTTTTTACTCTCAGGAAATGCCTCGAGTCCCGCGCCCCGGTTCGTACTTTCGCGTTCGGTATCGTTGCGGAAAACATTTTTAAGATCCGTGCCGCCGGTCATCGGCGCAACGGTTGTGGTGTCGAGTTCCTGCAACTCCTCGAAATGCCCGAGAATACTGCCGAGATCTTTGATCAGTTTGTCTTCTTCCTTCGGATCGATCTTGATGCGCGCAAGATCCGCGAGATGTCGGAGCTCTTCTTTGGAAATCGTTGCCATGCAAGAAATATAGCGCATTTTGGACGCTGATTCAACCCGCAACCTATTTCGTTTCTTGCCGTTCCGGGCGAAACCTGCCCCGAGGATTTTCGAGGGGCGAGGAATCTCATGGGGTAAAATGAGATTTTCTGAAATGGGTTCAGGAAGAAGATAATTTATCAAAGCATGCCCTGAACTGGTCGCCGCGATCGTACTCATTTTTGAAAACGCCGAAGCTTGTTGCGCCGGGCGAAAGCAGGATGATATCTCCGGCTTTTGCCGAGCTAAGCGCATGGGTGACGGCATCGGACATGTTCGATACGGTTTCGGCGGGGAACCCTTCCGGCAGAAGCTTTTGCAATTTTTCGGTTGCCTTTCCGGCAAAGAAAACCGCTTTTTTCGCCTTTTCCTCTATTTCGCGGGCAAGTTCGGTGAAATCCAGTTCTTTGTCGCTACCGCCGCCAATAAGTATGATCGGACGTCCTGTGCTTGCAAAGGTTCGAAGTGCGGCAACTGCGGCTTCCGGCGTCGTGGAGTTCGCGTCGTTATAGAATGCGATACCGCTTTTTTCACCGAGGAATTCCATGCGTCCCGGCAGGCCGGAAAAATCCTTTAATACATTTTTAATGATGTCGTCCGAAATGCCGAGAGTCCTTGCTGCGGCCGCAGCGTAGCCGGCATTTTTCCGGTTATGTTCGCCAGGCAGGGCAATATCCCAATCGTCCGGCAGAAAGGTGTTCGTAACACATGTTCCTTGAAGCGCGCCGAACGTCGATTCTATTTTTTCTTTTATTTCTGGCATGGTGATGAAAACATCTCCTGCTTTTTGAAACCGCGCGATAGCCGCCTTGTCGCGGAAGTAGCGATCCATATCGCCTTTATAGTAATTCATATGATCGGGCATGAAATTGGTCCAGATGGAAATATGCGGACTGATCCTGCTTTCCTCGAATCCCTGGAGCTGCCATGAATCAAGTTCGAGGATGACAAGATCGCCTTCGTTTATTTCGGGCAGAAGCTGGAGCGTCGCCATGCCGCGTTCATTGCCGCCAAGGAAAACGTTTTTTCCGGCCGCTTTCGCCATCTCGTAAACAAGGTGCGTGACCGTCGATTTTCCGCGCGTTCCGGTGATGCCGATGATCGTGGCATGCGAAAGTTTTGCGAAAAGCGATGCGTCCATCTCGATCGGGATGTGGTTCTCGCGGGCATGGGCAAGAAAAGGAGAATCGAGCGGTACATTTGGCGCCCGCACGATCATGTCGCGGTTCTCGAAATCTTCAAGTCGATGCTCTCCGAGATGATAGGCGACGTTGGAAAATTGCTTTAATCGTTCGATCGAGGGCGCAAGATCAGCCGCGCTTTTCATATCGGTCACGATAAGCTCCGCGCCCGCCGCCGCAAAGAGTTCCGCATCGCCCACGCCGCGTCCGAGGAGTCCAAGCCCCATGAGCGTTATTTTCTTCCCGCCGAATATTTTTTTGATGTCATCTTGGGTCATATTCTCCATCATGACATCGTTTTTTTATTTTGACAATTGTTGCAAAAAGAAATAAAATAGGTGAGCTGCATCCCTTGTTGTCACGAGTCGTCCCGGGGACGAATCTCGCCATATTTTCCTGTATTTTCGGGGAAATATGGCGGGAGGGTTGGGAAAGGTTTTCCGGGGAGCCCCATAAGCTCCCGAAGCAAGTCCGAGTCTTGCCCCCGCAACAC
>CAZWWZ010000008.1:0-6484 GCA_964637795.1 uncultured Candidatus Saccharibacteria bacterium
CGACACTTGCGCCGATCAACATACAGACACCGAGTGAGGGAAATCAAAGTGGGGGAGCTTCCACCCCACCTTCGACACCCACCACTCCATCTCAGACTTTGCCGCCGGCGCAAGACGCCTGTTTTGGCCAATGTACATCACAACAACAATGTTGTGGGGCGAGCGGATGTCAAAGCAAATTATTACCATGCCCAGTATCTTTATAACTCCATGAAATCAAAAACTCTTTTATATATTTTAATAGCTCTTGCGATTGTTGCCATTGCCGCATTTATTATTTACCAGTTTGTTTACCGCGGAAACGGTAACGTCCTCAGTGGGCTACTGGGTCAAACCGGTTCTCTCCCCAGCTCGACAGTTCAAAACTTTCAACAAACATCTACCACTGCCGCTTTTGGCGCTAACGGAACAAGTACTTCTTCTTCTTCTAAATTTGGGGTGGTCTCAAACGATCCGGCACTTGATTATTTTGTTGATTCGGCAAATATAGTGACTCTCGTGAAAACCGACGGTACCATCGAATCGATAGCCAATAATAAAACAAGTGTTTTAAGCACTTCGACCCTCACTAATATTATAAGCGTGGCATTTTCTTATGACGGGAAAAAGATACTCATATCAACCAGAACGGGAACCACGACACAGACATATTTATTCAGCCTCGGCGCGCAGGCATTGACCCGTCTCCCTGATGGCATGCAAAGCCCGGTGTGGTCGCCGATAAATTATCAAATAGCATATCTTGCTCCGACAAATTCCGGCTCTGAGAAATTAATGACGATAGATGCGGGGACGGCAAATATAAAACCCGTCACCGTAACATCGCTTGCCATGGAGGATATGCTTCTCCAGTGGCCGAGCAAAAACACCATCGTCATCTCGGATCGGCCGAGTGCTTTCACGACGGGATCAATTTGGCTGTTCAATATCCCTTCTCAAACACTATCCGTAGTCTCATACGAAGCTCTTGGTGTGGAAAGTTTATGGAACACTTCAGGCTCGGCTCTTGTTTTTTCAGCAAAATCAAGTAACGCAGGAGGACAACTCGCGCTTCGAGATACCACGGGGGGGCAAAAAACATTCTCTTTCGTGACCCTTCCCTCAAAATGCACATTCGGTCCGTCCGCGGCAACCCCTTCAACCACAAGCACCGTCAATCCGTCATCAATGATCTACTGCGCCGCGCCAGTGGATCAAGATACATTTTCCATTGTTCGGCTCCCGGATGAATATGATCAGAAAATATATTTTTCCGATGATGCTTTTTATAGCATCGACTCCACCACCGGATCGCTCAATGAAATCTTTTCATTTTCGGAGGCCGATCGGGATCTCGACGCAACACACATGAAGGTGTTCAATAACATCCTCTTTTTCATTAACCGTTATGATCAGAAAGTTTATGCCCTAGCGCTCTAAGTTCGAGAATGAATCGGCCTCAAGCCGCACATTAAAAATCGCAAGCTATTCGCTTGCGATTTTTTTTCCTGCTTCAATTGGTTTAATGGTCACATACCGATCCTTACCAACTCCCACGCTTTCCGTCACAACGTCTGGATGGATCGCAAGCTCGACGTGTACCAGCCGCCTTTCATAAGAATTCATGGCTGGTAAAGCGATCTGTTCTTTTGTCGCGGCGACCCGTTTCGCGGCTGCCCGCGCAAGCTCAGTAATGATATTTTCGCGATCCCGACGATAATTATTCACATCCAAGAAGAATGTCTTGGCCTGATTTTTCTTCGCAACCATTTGAATAATATGGTTCATGGCATCCACGATTGCCGGAAGGTTCTCTTTTATAAAGACATTGTCTTCATAAATAAAAAGCGAGCCGCGCCCCTCCTTGATGTCTATCTCAAGGTTGTAATCGCGGAACCCCATCTGATCAACCAAAGTCTTTATAAACGATTCCCATACATCCATGCTTGATACTATCTCAAATTTTCGCGAAAAAATCAAGCAGAAAGAAAAATCTTAATTCCTTTTATTGTTTCTTTTCTTCGGCAAATACGTTCTGGTTCTTGTTTTGTCCCATCTTATTGGCGCGCCATTATTTGAATTTTTATACTCTTTTCCGGGGGGGCTGCCTGCGGATGAGTTTGGGCTTCGTGATCTCAGGGGTCGGACGACCGCGCTATTCTCCGTATTGGTTGCGCAAACGCTTGTTCACGATAAGCTGCTGAATGATGGAGAAAATCGATGATACAAGCCAATAAAGTCCCACGCCCGCAGGCAGATTATAAAAGATGACAACCGTGACAAGGGGACCTATGAATGCCATTTGCCGCGCCATACGTTCTGCGGGGGACAATGGTCCGGGATTGGGAGATTGATAGATCGCGAGACGCGACTGAAAATATTGCGCTATGGCGACAATAAGAACGAGAACGATACTCCTTTGTGTTAAATTAAAAAATCCAAGAAATAATGGATTAATGGCGTTTGGCGCCGAAATAAAGGAATAGAGACCACTACTGATGCCACCCGCGCCGAGCCCGGAAAGAATGATGCGATAAAGCGTTATTAATATGGGGAGTTGTATGACAATAAGGATCAGACTAAGAAACGGATTTACGCCGTGTTCTTTATAAAGCGCCATCAGCGCCTCCGTCTGTTTTTGCTTGTCATCCTTATGAAGCTCCTGGATTTTCTTGATCTTTGGCTGAAGTCTTTGGAGCGCCATCTGATGCTTTGCGCTCTTATGAAACAAAGGGTAAAGAACGATTCGTATCAGAAGCGTGACTAAAATGATGGCGATTCCAAAATCGCGGCCCGCGACATTCTCGTAAAAATAAACAAGGATGTTGAGGATCGGCCGGTAAAAGATCGTCTGATAAAGATATATCATAGCCTTTGAGTAAGAGATGCTATTGCGTCGGCCAGTGTTTTTCGAAAAATGCTCTTTACGGGGAGCATGGCGCGCGGCCGTAAAATGATCAAAACATCTATTCCTTTTTGGGATGCCTCGAGAAAAACTGATTTTGCCTGACGGCGCCAGAAATTCCTGCGCGCCGCACTTTTTACCGCAGCGATGCCAATAACTATGCCAAACCGGTTTTTTCCGAGAGAATTTCGCCTTACTTTTACTGAAAAGTAAGGCGTTACTATCTCCCGATAGTCGCGTGAGCGGAATTCTTCATAAGGAAGGCGCGACACCCTGGAGATCATGAAATGAAAGCTTAAACCGTAAGCTTTTTGCGGCCTTTCGCTCTCCGGCGAGAGAGAACGCGGCGGCCGGTTGCCGTCGCCGTCCGAGCCAAAAACCCGTGCGTCCGGCTCCGCTTTTTCTTTTTAGGACTGTAAGTCTGCGACATGCTTCGAATAGTACCATTTCCTTTTTAAAAAATCCATGGCCCCAGGGTTTGATCCTGATACCGGGGTTGAACTATTTCTATCCACAGGATATGCACAGATTGTAATCTATGCACTGTTTTGACTTCGAAAAAATAAGAGAACATAATAGAACTATAAAAAATAATCACACTATGGACCTCGATCAACTCTGGCAATCAACACTCGGGGAAATGGAAGTTCAGCTCTCGCGCGCCAACTTCACCATGTGGATGAAGAACAGCAGCTTGATTGATAAAAAAGACGGCGTTTTTTATGTGGCTCTCCCGAATAATTTCGCGAAAGAATGGGTGGAGGGGAAATATCAGAAAAATATTCTCAGCATTCTTCGTGGACGGGACGAATCAATTAAAAAAGTGGAATTTGTTGTGGGAGGGGAGGCGATGTTCACTAAAAAACAGGCGCCGGTCATCGCACCGGAAACCGAGCTTGGAATGGGGCTTGAATTCAAGAACGACCCAGAAACAAACCTTAATCCCCGCTATACGCTTAGTTCATTCGTGGTCGGACCATCCAATGAGCTTGCCGTAGCGGCGGCAACCGCTATAACCGAAAAGATAGGGAAATATAACCCATTATTTATTTATGGCGGTGTCGGACTTGGAAAAACCCATCTCATTGAAGCAATGGGAAATGAGATCGTCTCGCGATATCAAAAGAAGATTAGACCGAAATATGTTCCCTCTGAACAATTTACGAGGGATATCGTCTGGGGATTACGGAATGATCGCATTGAAAGCATGAAGAAGAAATATCGTGATGTCGATGTGCTTATTATTGACGACATTCAATTCATTGGGGGCAAGGAAAAAACAGAAGAAGAATTCTTCCATACCTTCAATGCGCTCTATGAAAACAATAAACAGATCATTATCTCCTCCGATCGACCGCCCCAGGCCATCCCTATTCTTGAAGAACGCCTCCGATCGCGCTTTGAAGGCGGTTTTGTGGCAGATATCGCCTATCCGGAATATGAGATGCGGGTCGCCATTATCCATAGCAAACTACAGGAAGCACGACGCCAGCTCAGTGAAAGCGTGGTTGATCTTGTAGCGAAGCGGGTAAAAAGGAACATTCGCGAGCTTGAGGGTGTCCTTAAAAAACTTACTTTTTATGAAGAGCAGAAAGGGGTCACCGTTACGCCTAAAATTGCCGAGGGGATCATCGAGAAGGCTGTGCAAAACCTGTCGAAACACATCAATGAGGTTGTCATCCTGAAAACCGTCGCAGAGTTCTACAATATTTCACTGGAGACCATGACGAGCGCGAATCGACGCAAGGAAATCGTTGAACCGCGTCAGGTCGCCATGTATCTTCTCCGGGAGATCTCCGATCTTTCCTATCCATATATTGGGGAAAAGCTGGGGAGAGATCATACCACCGCCATCCACGCTTATGAGAAGATCAACGAAGAAATAAACAGGAACCCAACACTTAATCAGAAAATATTAACTATCCGCGACATGATCTTTAAGAGTTAATGCACACCCAGTACTCTTAGAAGGTGTGATAATACGGGATATTTTTCTACTTATCCACACAACTCACTTCTTAATAGAATCATCTGCAATAAAAATAATCTTATATATTAATAATTAGTTATTATGAAATTTGTTTCTATTCGCTCGAATATTAAAGATGCCATTGGGGCTATCCAACACGCCACAGGAGAGAATGCTAATCTTCCTATTTTAAGGAATGTAATAATAAATACAGGGGATGGCGGAATTTCCATTACAGCGACAAATCTTGAACTTGCTATTACGGTAACTATTTCAGGGAAGGTTATTGAGAACGGCAAGGTAACGGTGCCTGCGAATCTTTTAGGGAATCTTTTAGGGAATCTTCAGAGTGATCGACTTAATTTTGAAAGTCGTGGCGATAATCTTGAAATAAAAACAGATAATTATAATGCTGTTTTACAGGGATTGCCGGCCGATGATTTTCCTATAACGCCCAAAATAGCGGATCATACGCATTATTTTGAAATAAAAGGGGTTTTCATCAAGGAAGCGATACAGCAGGTTATCGTTGCTTCACAATTTTCTGATTTCCGCCCGGAGCTTAATAGTGTTCTTTTTGATTTTTCACTGGAAACCCTGAAACTTGTTTCTACGGATGGTTTTCGTTTAGCGGAAAAAACCGTCGCGGCAAATCTTTTTACGGCGAAATTCCCGGATCCTTTTCGTATTCTTGTACCCCTACGAACCACACAGGAAGTTTTAAGGATCGTTAATAACGAGGATACGGTGCGGTTTTATCACGATGCCAATCAAGTTCTCTTCAAAACCGAAAATATAGAACTCATCTCCCGTCTTAGTGAAGGAAGTTTCCCTGATTATTTAGCGATCATTCCCTCTTCTTTCGCTACGGAGATAGCCGTGAATCGTAATGAGTTTTTAAACGCAATAAAGCTTGCGGCGGTTTTTGGTCAGAAAAACAATGAATTAAAAATAGCGGTGCACCCAAATAAAAAAGCGATCGAGGTCGTTTCCGCCGATCAGTCATTCGGAGAAAATAATTATCTGCTTCCTGCAAAAATAAAAGGACAGGCGGCAGAAACGCTTTTTAACATCCGCTATCTTTCCGATGCGGTAAGAAGCGCCACGGGGGAAGATATTTTTCTTGGTCTTCAAGAAGACACCAATCCGGCGCTCATAAAATCAATATCGGATGAATCGTACCTTTATGTGCTCAAGCCGATCATGAAGGCGTAAAAATATTTTACGATTGCCGATGCAAGAACTGGCAAGCGGGTTTACTTGTGTAAAAATAGGCTATTTTGCTATAATAATCAGGAACTTCAATGTTTTAAGGGGTTCAAAGGTCGGATAAAAATAATTTTTATTATTTACCATGAACAAGAGTGGATTGATCGAAGCCGTTATGAAAGCGACCGGCATTGAAACCAAGGCCGCAACAGGACGTGCAGTTGATGCAGTGTTCGATACGATCGTAAAGACTATGGGACACGGCGAGGAAGTTGCAATCGCAGGATTCGGAACGTTCCGTGTCGCGAAGCGCGCGGCGCGTGAAGGACGGAATCCTAAGACCGGCGAAAAGATTCAGATAAAAGCATCGATAAAACCGAAATTCCGGGCAGGAAAGCTTTTGAAGGAGGCGGTATTGTAGG